>JBILWQ010000059.1:0-8519 GCA_044369805.1 Phycisphaerales bacterium | reverse complement strand
TGTTCCGTCCGCGCTCGACTCCGCGCAGGCCGCGCTGGCCGAGGCCCAGACGCTGGCGCCCGAGGATCCCGATGAAGTCGCCCGAGCGCTCATGGAGTTGGCCAGCACGGAGATCATGCGCGGCGATCTTGCCGCCGCGCGAGCCGCGCACGACCGGGCTGCCCGACTGCTGCAGGCTGCCTCCAGTGCATCGGATCCAGTGCGGAGCGAACTCGAGCAGGCTCGCGAAGCCCTGGAACGCCGCATGGCCACGAAGCCCGTGCCGTGACCATCGGCCGGGTCTGATACAACGTCCGCATGCAGGCTCCTTCCGCCGCCCCCGTCCGGCTCCAACGCGCCTCCGGTCCTCCCTGCCAGGATCCTCGCATTCATGATGCGGGCGAGGCGATCATCGGTCGCGGCAGCGATGCCACCGTGCGGCTCGACAACGACCAGGTCTCCCGTCACCACGCACGCATGGCGTGGGACGGCCACGCGGCCTCGCTGATGGACATGGGCAGTTCGGGAGGCACGCTGCTCAACGGCACCCGCCTCGAGCCGAACGAGCCCGCGGAACTTCGTGACCGGGATCTCATCGGCATCGGACCGTGGACATTCGTGGTCCGTCTCGGCTCGGCACCCGCCGAATCGCACCAGCCTCCACCCCCCGCGCCTGCCTCCGCGGATCCCTACAAGACCCGCGCCAGCGTGCTGCTGCGGCTTCGCGCCGACGGCACGCTCGATCGCCAGGTCGGGTGGAACGAGTTCGTGGCCATCTACGGCTCGGTGATCGCCGGCTTCGCCCGGAACGCGGGCGTTCCACCACAGGAAGTCGACGACATCCTGCAGGACGTCATGCTCGGCTTCTTCCGGCAGGCCAACAGCTTCGAGTACGACCCCAGTCGTGGCCGCTTCCGTGGCTATCTCAAGACGGTCACGCTCAACAGCATCCGCGACCGGCATCGCCGCAAGCGCCCCGCCGTGGGACTGCCCGAGCACTTCGATCCGGCCTCGGACGACGACCACCTCCAGGCCACGTGGGACCATGAGTGGACCTCGAACCTGCTCCGCCGCGCCATGGAGAAGGTGAAGTCCACCGTGCAGCCGAAGACGCTCGAGGCCTTCGACCGCTACGGCGTGCGCGGCGAACCCATCGCCAGCGTGGCGGAGGCCCTGGGCATGAGCGAGGCGGCCATCCGCCACGCCAAGATGCGCATCATGCACCAGCTCCGCGAGGAAGTGGACCGGCTGCGGGCGGAGGAAGGTTGAGCGTGGTCGACAGCGATCCACCGACCACGGACGATCCGGAGCACGTTCGACTGCGCGAGGATCGCAAGGCCCGCGTCTGGCGCCGCTGGGGTCCGTGGCTGAGCGACCGCCAATGGGGCACCGTGCGCGAGGACTATTCCGCCGACGGGAACAGCTGGAAGTACCTCACCCACGACATGGCACGCAGTCGCGCCTATCGCTGGGGCGAGGACGGCGTGGCCGGATTCTGCGATGACCGCCAGCGGCTCTGCATGGGCATCGCGCTCTGGAACGGCAAGGACCCCATCCTGAAGGAGCGGCTCTTCGGGCTCGACAACGCCGAGGGCAACCATGGCGAGGACGTGAAGGAGCTGTACTGGCACCAGGACGCCACGCCCACGGCCAGCTACCTGCGCTTTCTCTACAAGTATCCGCAGCGCCCCTACCCGTACGACCAGCTGGTGCAGGAGAACGCGAAGCGGACGCGCCAGGATCCCGAGTTCGAGCTCCTGGACACCGAGGCACTCTCGGACAACCGCCACTTCGACGTGACGGTGGAGTGGGCCAAGGCTGATCCCGAGGACATCCTGTGGAGGGTCTCGGTCCACAACCACGGGCCCGAGGCCGCTCCGATCACGCTGCTGCTGCAGGCCTGGTTCCGCAACACCTGGTCCTGGGACGAGGGCTCGGTGAAGCCACTGCTCCGCCTGAGCGGTCGAAGGACGATCACGGCGGAGCACCCGGAACTTGGGACGCGCATGCTCGAGTGCGACGGCTTCGACCGGGCCATCTTCTGCGAGAACGAGACCAACCGCGAGCGATGCTTTGGGGAGCCCAATCCGAAGGGCCTGCATCCCAAGGACGCCTTCCATGCACTGGTGGTCGATGGCAAGCCCGCCAGCCTGCCCGCCCTCGAGGAGGGCACCAAGAGCGCCTTCCTGAAGCACTTCGAGGTACCCGCTGGCGGCACCGTGGTCATGCGGGCCAGGCTCCGCAAGGCTGGCGCCACGGGTGAAGCCTTCAAGGATTTCGACGCCGTGCTGGAGCGACGGCGCTCGGATGCGGACGCGTTCTATGGCGCCATCCGGCGTCCGGGCTCCACGGATGAGGAATTCGACGTGCAGCGGCGCGCGTACGCCAGCCTGCTGTGGAACTACCAGTGGTACCAGTACGACGTCCATCGCTGGCTCAACGGTGATCCCACCCAGCCGCCTCCGCCGCCCGAGCGCCTGCAGGGCCGCAACCACCGATGGCGCCACATGGACGCCGAGGCCATCCTGAGCATGCCGGACAAGTGGGAGTACCCGTGGTTCGCGCACTGGGACCTGGGGTTCCAGGCCATGACCACGGCCGTCATCGACCACGACCGTGCAAAGCGCCAGATCTGGCAGGTCGTGCAGCCGTGGATGCAGCACCCTGAAGGGCAGGTCCCGGCCTACGAGTGGGCGCTGAATGACGTGAATCCGCCGGTGCTGGCGTGGTCGGCCTATCGCGTCTTCCAGATCGAGGGCTTCCGGACCGGCACGTACGACCACGACTTCCTGGCCGAGATCCTGCACAAGCTGCTGCTGGACTTCACATGGTGGGTCAACCGCAAGGACGCCGCCGGACGCAACGTGTTCGAGGGCGGCTTCCTGGGCCTGGACAACATCGCGGTCTTCGACCGCAGTCGGCCCCTGCCCACGGGCGGCCGCATCACGCAGAGCGACGGCACCGCCTGGGTGGCGAAGTACTGCCTGGACCTGCTCCGCATGTGCCTGGAGCTTGTTGACGATGGCCGCCCGTACATGAGCCTGGCGGAGAAGTGCTTCGAGCACTTCCTGCAGATCGCCAAGGCCGCCACGAACCTGGGCGGCCGCGGCGTGGACCTGTGGGACGAGGACGACCAGTTCTTCTATGACCTGCTCGAACTCCCCGATGGCCGCACCATGCCGCTGAAGGTGAAGAGCATCGTGGGTCTCACGCCGCTCTTCGCCTGCACCGTGATCGACGAGTACGACATGCAGCGTCAGCCCGAGCTGGACCGCCGTTTCCAGTGGTTCCTCAAGCGGCGGCCCGACATGGCGCGGCTGATCTCGCGATGGAACGTGGCCGGCGTTGGGCAACGCCGCCTGCTCAGCCTGCTCCGCGGCCACCGCATGAAGGCGCTGCTGCGTCGCATGCTCGACGAGAACCAGTTCCTGAGCCCCTTCGGGATCCGCAGCGTGAGCCGCGAACACCTGGAGCGGCCGTATGAGCTCACCATCGACGGCCAGACCTGGCACCTGGGGTACACGCCTGGCGAAAGCGTGAGCAGCGCCTTTGGCGGCAACTCGAACTGGCGCGGGCCAGTGTGGTTCCCCATGAACTACCTCCTCATCGAGTCGCTCTACCGCTTCCACAGTTACTACGGCGACGACTTCAAGGTGGAGTGCCCCACCGGCAGCGGACAGTTCATGTCGCTGGCCGAGGTGGCGGAGTTCCTCTCGAAGCGCCTCTGCTCGATCTTCCTGCCCGGCAAGGATGGCGTTCGACCCGCGCATGGCGGAACGCCGCGACTGGACACCGATCCGGCCTTCCGCGGCAACCCCACGTTCTTCGAATACTTCCACGGCGATCTCGGCCACGGCCTGGGCGCCAGCCACCAGTGCGGATGGACCGCCACGGTGGCCATGCTGCTGGGGCGGACGCATCGGGCATCGCTGCTTCGACTTCTCAAGTGACCCGGCGTCGCGAGTAGCCTTTGGGCATGAGCCGTCTCCCGATCACCGTCGCCTCGACCCTTGGCCTGGGCATCCTGGCCGCATCGCTGCTCACCGGCCACGCCACGGGCGTGCCGCAGGGCGGCGCACCGCCCGCCCAGTCCTCGCCCGCCGAGATCAAGGCGGAGGAGGCCCGGCAGCTCCTGGCTTTCATGCAGGGCGTGTGGGATCTCAAGGGCCAGAGCTTCTCGCCCTCCGGCCAGCCCGAGATGCAACTGCAGGGCCGGTGCGTCTGGCAGTGGGCCATGAACGGCGCCTTCCTCATGGGCGACACCATGCTCAGCAACGGCGCGGCCGTGATGCAGGAGATCGACTGCATCGGCTTCAACGCCGCCGCAGGAACCTTCCAGCGCACGCTCATGACCGACCGCGACAGCGCCATGATCTGGCAGCAGGGCACGTGGGATCCCGCCTCGAGGCAGTTCACCATGCAGTCGGTGGGCACCATCCCGACCGCGAGCGGTGCGAAGCGGCAGCTCGCCACGGTTGTCGATCTCAGCCAGTCCGGACAGATCGCCTGGACCACCAGCTACTTCGAAGGTGGCCAGGCCGTGGGCACCATCCGCATCTCCGGCACCCGCGCCGCCGAGGGCAGCCTGCCACCGGGCGGTCTGCAGGGCATGCCCATGCAGCTCCCAGCCCAGGGTGGTGGCGGCCTGGATCCTCAGGGCCTGCAGGACCAGCTCACCCAGATGGTGGCGAACAAGCAGCAGTTGCAGGGGCAGATCGAGGACTGGAAGCAGCGGGTGCGCGGCTACCAGCAGAGCTTCGACCAGCTCTCGAAGCCCTGAGCGAACCACGCTGGCGCCGCCGGATGGCGCTCCGTACACTCCGCGCGTGCCCACCAGCGATCCCCGGTTTCCAAACCTGCGCGTGTTCGACCACGCGTTGATCCACCACAAGCTGACCCTGCTGCGCGACGCCACCACACCGCCCGAGGATTTCCGCGCCCTGCTCAACGAGATCGCCGGATTGATGGTGTTCGAGGTGTCCCGGAACTTCCCCACCCGATCCCGTCCGGTTCAGACGCCGCTCGAGACCTGCATCGGACGCGTGCTGGCCCAGCCGGTCACGCTCGCGCCGATCCTGCGCGCAGGCCTGGGCATGACCGATGGCATCCTGCGGGTCCTTCCCGAGGCTCGCGTCGGCCACATCGGCATCCAGCGTGACGAGGCGAGCCGCCGACCGATCAACTACTACTCGCGTTTTCCGACCGATATCGCCGATGGGCCCGTGCTGGTCGTAGATCCCATGCTGGCCACGGGTGGCAGTGCCGAACACGCCATCGACCACCTGAAGCGACTGGGGTGCCGCGATCTGCAGATGGTGTGCCTGGTGGCCGCACCCGAGGGTGTGCAGAGGCTGCTGGATCGTCACCCGGAGGTGCCCGTGTTCACCGCAGCGCTCGACCGTCAGCTGGACGAGAAGGCCTACATCCGCCCGGGTCTGGGCGATGCCGGCGACCGGATCTTCGGCACGGTGGGCGCCTGATGGCCGAACGCAAGCGAACCACCGGCTTCGATCGTCCGGGCGGCTACGCCCTTCCCGCAGGCGCCACCATCGTCCAGCGCAAGGCCGCTGCCGAGGTCGTGAAGGCGGACATCCGGCTCATGGGCGATCGCGTGCCACCCCATGCGGCACGGCCAGGCGAGCCCACGCCGGCTCACAGGGCAGGTTCACCTGACACCCGCCTGTACGTCGGGGATTGCCGGGATGTGCTGCCCCGACTTCCGGACCAGGGACAGGCGGATCTGGTCTTCGCCGATCCACCCTTCAACTGGGAGGTCCCCTACGAGGGATGGAAGGATGGCATGCCTCGCGATGCCTACGAACGCTTCACGTTCGACTGGCTCGACGGATGCATCGGTCTGCTCTCGCCGCGGGGCAGCCTGTGGGTGAACATCCCGGACGACACGGCCGCCGAGATCGTGATGCACCTGAAGCGACGGGGTCTGGTCATGATGAACTGGTGCGTGTGGCACTTCCGATTCGGACAGAACCGGCGCACCAGCTTCATCATGAGCAAGGTTCATGCGCTGTACTTCGTGCGGGACCCGGCCCGGCGGATCTGGAACCCGGATCCGATCCTGGAGCCCTCCGACCGCGCGACGGTCTACGGCGACGCGCGGACCATGGCCAAGTCACGCGATCGCGGCAAGCGGGTCCCGATGGACGTGTGGTACGGCCCGTACTGGGGCCGGGTCCAGGGCAACAATTCAGAGCGACGCCGGCATCATCACAATCAGCTCCCAGAGGCCTATCTCGAGCGAGTTGTCCTTGCCTGCTCGAATCCGGAGAGCCTTGTGGTGGACCCCTTCTGTGGAAGCGGAACCACCCAGACGGTGGCACGCGCCTATGGCCGACGGTCGATCAGCGTGGAGCAGTCCAGGACCAACGCCAAGCATGCTTGGGAGCGGATTGCCAGCATCGGCATGGTTCACAAGGGCCAGGCCTTGGGGACAGCCAATCCAATTCATTCGCGACGGAGTTCTCGGACCAGCAAGAAATAGTCGACTTCTGTCGCGATCAAGATTCCTTCTCGTATGGAATCCACGGTTCCTCTGGAACATTTTCCAAACGATTTGCCAGTCTCGCCATGGCGAACAGAAGGTCGCTGACCCTGTTCATGTACCGCATCATCGCCTCTCCAACCGGCTCCGAATGCGACAGTGCCACCATCAAGCGTTCAGCCCTGCGGCAGATCGTCCTGGCCAGATGAAGCCTTGATGCCAATTCACACCCACCAGGCATGATGAAGCACCGAAGAGGATCGTTCCTGGCATCAATTTCGTCGATCCAGGCCTCTACCTGCGCAACATGGTCGGCATTGATGCGGACGATCTTTGACTCGTGATTTGAGCCATGGGGCGTGGCTAGATCGGCACCAATTTCAAAGAGACGACTCTGGATGCTGGAGAGCATTCGTCTCATAAAAGCTTGTCCCGTTCCAACCAAAGCTGACATCGCAAGCCCAAGGCACGCGTTGAACTCATCAACGGTTCCATACGCCTCGATCCGAGGATGATCCTTGCTCACCCGGGCACCCGAGAAGAGGCCGGTGGTTCCATCGTCGCCGGACCGGGTGTAAAGCTTCATCCACCCAACTTCGGCGAGCAAGGGCGGTTCAGATGCAACGACGCCCCCGGAACTGGTCGATGCCCCATTTTGCCGCCCTCTGGGCAGGCGGGTAGCCTTCCCCGACTCGCTGTCTTTCACGGAACTTTGTCCGAACACGTCACGAAGGTTTCATGCAGGGCAGCCCGCCGGCGGAGGCTGCTCCTCTCCCCACCCTCCCAACGCCAAGGTCCATCGGCGTACCCGTCTCGAACCCCCGTCGCCACGCGACATCTTCAGGAGCACACGCCCATGCGGAAGGGCTTCACCATCATCGAACTTCTGGTCGTGGTCGCCATCATCGGCCTGCTCGTGGCCATTCTGCTGCCGGCGATCGGCAAGGCTCGTGAAAACGCCCAGATGACGCAGAGCCAGTCGAACCTGCGGACCCTTGGCCAAGCGGCCGCCATCTACGGCTCGGAATTCCAGGATCGCCAGTGGACCGCGTGCGCCGACGACCTGGGCACCTTCCGCGGCGACTGCACCCAGTACGCCAACAAGCGGTGCTCCGCACAGCTCACGCTGGGCTACAACGCCGAAGGCACCGCGATCGGCTTCTTCATTCCGCAGGCGCCCGGATGTGGAACCCGTTTCCCTGGTGCGGACTGCAGGGTTGCACAGGCTTACTGGCCCTGCGACTTCTCCCAGACCACGGGCAACTTCGGGTCGTGGCGCTTGCCCAACGCCAAGAGCTTCAACAAGTACGCCGGTGGCCGGTTCTACTCGGACCTCTTCTTCGCACCCAAGGACCGCATGATCCTGGAGCAGGCCCGGCCATTCATGGAGTCCGGAGCCGAATTCGACGGAACCATCGAGCAAACCGTGCTCTCCTCGTATGCGTGGAGCCCCGCCGCCATGTGGGCCCCGGACGTGCTGAGCACCAAGAAGGGTTTCCAGGCCCCGAACACCCTTCCAGGCGCCTTCCGGAGCCCGACGGCCAGTCAGGCCCGCTTCTCCGACCTGAAGACCCGCGTCATCGAGCACAACTGGCTGCAGAACAAGCCCGCCAACCTGGATGCCATGGACGGATCGAAGTGGGGCGCCGGCGAGGCCAATCCCGATTCCTTCAGCCCAGCCCGTCGTAACAGGAGCATGCCGTGGTACTTCAACGAGGGCTACATGTCCTCGCCCAACTGCCTGTTCTTCGACAGCCACATCGCCCAGCTTGGCGTGCAGGAAGCCATCGACACCAACAACCGACTGACGCAGCAGAATCGTGCAGCAACCATGGCCATCAAGGGGTCCTTCTTCCAGAAGGGCTCCATCGGCTCCCTGCCCAGTTCGTACCAGTTCGGCGCCTACGACAATGGCGCGTACAACAACAACAATGGCTGCGCCTTCCACGTGTTCACGGCCGACGGCATCCTGGGCCGGGACACCATCGGCGCCAAGTGACATGACCCTCCGAACCAACCCCCCGAGCCACGAAACCATGCA
>JBILWQ010000247.1:0-3581 GCA_044369805.1 Phycisphaerales bacterium | reverse complement strand
ATCGAGCTTCTCGTGGTGGTCTCCATCATCGGCCTTCTGCTCGCCCTGCTCGTGCCCGCCATCGGCAAGGCACGCGACAGTGCCCTGCAGACACAGAGCCTGAGCAACCTGCGGAACCTGAGCGCCGCATGCGCCAACTACTCGGCGGCCTGGGGCGACCGACAGCTCACGCTGATGTACGACGATTTCTCGCAGCACATCTCCTCGGTGAGCCGCACCTGCGGCTCGGAGTACTTCAGCAAGACCGGCAGTTGCCCGCCATCGCTGATCATCGGGTTCGGCGGCTACAGCTCCACGGCCTGCGGCAGCGGCTATGGCATCTGGGCCTTCTGGACGCCGTGCGAGGCCAGCGTGGGCAGCTGGGAGAACGTGACGTACCAGTTCCCCTTCACCATGACCGACGCGTGGAATGATCCGGGCCAGGATGGTTTCGGCCTGTGGCGACTGCCAAACATCCGCAACTTCAATCAGTACGTGGGCGGCAAGTTCTACGACAAGGCCTTCTATGCCCCCAAGGACAAGGTGCAGCTGGACCGTGCGGCGCCCGCGTTCGAGCGTGGCGACGACTACACCCAGATCTGCAACATCCCGGATCGCTGGGTGCCCAGCACCTATGGATTCAGTCCCGCCGGCATGTGGAATCCGGACATCTTCAGCGCCAAGACCGGGTGCCTGAACTTCGGTGGAAGACTGCCGCCGGGCCTGTTCCGCAGCCCGTCCGCGAGTGCGGCCAAGTTCCCCGAGCTGAAGACCCGCATGATCGAGATCTGGTGGCTGCAGAACAAGGAAGGCCCTGAATTCAACCCGAAGTTCGAGGGCAACTACACGCCCTACTACTTCAACCAGTGCATCAATTCCGCACCCTGCACCCTGTTCTACGACGGTCACATCGGCATCGCGGGCGCGGCCGACAGCATGGACGGAAACGCCCAGGTCACCGCCACCAACGTCGCTTCCGGCCAGGCGAAGGCCGAGCCGGGCCTCTTCTGCCAGAACACCCTGAACAAGCTGCCCGGCCCATGGTTCAGTTACGGTGGCTTCTTCACCGGTCCCGACGGCAAGGATGGCGCGAACTTCAACTACGACACCGAAGTCAACACCAGCTATCACATCTTCACGGTGGATGGCATTCAGGGTCGGGACTTCCTGCAGGCCAAGTGACCTGATTCCGTGCGGGGCCCTGTCGGGTCCCTCGCTCGACCGCGAAACGACAAGGGCCCGGCCGATTGGCCGGGCCCTTGCTCATTCCGGGGATCGATGGACTGGATCAGAAGTCCATGTCTTCCATGCCGCCACCGGCGCCCGGACCGGCCGGGGCCTTGGCCTTCTTCTCCTTGATCTCGGTGATGGCACAGTCGGTGGTCAGCAGCAGCCCGGCGATGCTCGCCGCGTTCTGCAGGGCCACCCGCTCCACCTTGGTCGGCACGATGATGCCGGCCTTGACCAGATCCTGGTACTCGCCAGCCATGGCGTTGTAGCCGAAGTTCTGGTCACCGGACTCCTCCACCTTCTGGGCCACGATGGAGCCATCGAGGCCGGCGTTGGCCGCGATCTGCTTGACCGGTGCCGAGAGCGCCCGACGGACGATGTCCACACCGACCTTCTCGTCGTCGTGCTCGAGGCTCTTGGCGAGCCGGTCGAGCGCCTTGCGGGCGCGGATGACGGAGACGCCGCCGCCTGGCAGGATGCCCTCCTCGACGGCTGCGCGGCAGGCGTGCAGGGCATCCTCCACGCGGGCCTTCTTCTCCTTCATCTCGACCTCGGTGGCGGCACCGACGTTGATCTGCGCCACGCCGCCGGCCAGCTTGGCCAGGCGCTCCTGGAGCTTCTCGCGGTCGTAGTCGCTGGTGGTGTTCTCCATCTGGCCCTTGATCTGCTCGATCCGGCCCTGGATGTCCTTGGTCTTGCCTGCACCCTCGACGATGGTGCAGGCCTCCTTGGCCACCGTGATCTTCTTGGCGCGGCCGAGCTGGTTCAGCGTGAGGTTCTCGAGCGTCACGCCGAGCTCCTCCATGACCGGTTCGCCGCCAACCAGGGTGGCGATGTCGCCAAGCATCTCCTTGCGACGATCACCGAAGCCCGGCGCCTTCACGGCGCAGATCTTCAGCACACCGCGGAGCTTGTTGACCACCAGGGTGGCCAGCGCCTCGCCATCCACATCCTCGGCGATCAGCAGCAGGGCCCTTCCGCTCTCGGCGATCTTGCCCAGGATGGGCAGCAGATCCTTGGCCGAGCTGATCTTCTTCTCGTGCACCAGCACGTAGGCGTCCTCGAGGACGGCCTCCATGTTGGCCTGGTTGGTCACGAAGTGCGGGCTCAGCCAACCCTTGTCGAACTGCATGCCCTCGAGCAGCTCCACCTCAGTCTCCAGGCTCTTGCCTTCCTCGACCGTGATGACGCCGTCCTTGCCCACCTTGTCCATGGCATCGGCGATGATCTTGCCGATGTGCATGTCCTGATTGGCGGAGCAGCTTCCGACCTGGGCGATCTCCCTGCTGTCCTTGACCGGCTTGCTCATCTTGCGGAGCTCCTCGACCACGGTGCGAACCGCAGCGTCGATGCCCCGCTTGACCGCGTTGGCGTTGGCGCCGGCGGTGATGTTCTTCAGGCCTTCCTGGAAGATGGCCTCGGCGTAGATGGTGGCGGTGGTGGTGCCATCGCCGGCGTCCTTGCTGGCCTTGGTGGCCACTTCCTTCACCATCTGGGCGCCCATGTTCTCATAGGCGTCCTCGAGCTCGATCTCCTTGGCCACGGTCACGCCGTCCTTGGTGACGGTCGGTGCCCCGAAGCTCTTCTCCAGCACCACCACGCGGCCGGCGGGGCCGAGGGTGACCTTGACCGCGCGGGCCAGCTTCTGCACGCCGCGCAGGATGCGCTCGCGTGCGTCGTTGTCGTATGAAATCTGCTTGGCTGCCATTGTGTTTCTCCGATTCGGGTTGAAGTCGTGTTCAGGCGCGGATCACTCGATCACGCCCAGGATGTCCTCTTCGGTCATGATCAGGTAGGTCTCGTCGCTGATCTTGACCTCGGTGCCTGCGTAGCTGCTGAAGAGCACGGTGTCGCCCTTCTTCACGGTGAAGGAAAGGCGCTCGCCCGTGTCCTTGTTCAGCGGACCGTTGCCCAGGGCCACGACCTTGCCCTGCTTGGGCTTGTCCTTGGCGCTCTCCGGCAGGTAGATGCCGCTGTCGGTCTTGGTGGCGGCCTCGTCGCGCTTGACGAGGATCTTGTCTCCGAGGGGACGAACCTTCATGTGCATTCTCCTTGTTGCGAAAGTGTGGATGTGACGGAAGAGGAATCAGCGCACCGGGCCGCCAGGCCAGGCGCCTGCGTAGTGCCTCTGCAGGATTCGGCGCAGCGTCTCCAGCAGGGCCTCGACGGGAAAGGGTCGATCAAGCACGGCGAAGGCACCCTCGGCCAGCATGGCGTGCAGGCCACGGACGGCTTCGCGATTGGATGGCTGGGGAGGACGCACGACCACCGTGGGCGGCGGCGAGTCCATGCGGCGCAGCAACTGAAGGATTCGCGCACCGGCGGCATCGGAACCCAGGACACCATCGCTCATGGGAACGCTCACATCGACC
>JBILWQ010000256.1:0-3488 GCA_044369805.1 Phycisphaerales bacterium | reverse complement strand
CTTCTCGCTGGGACTGGGCGGTCCCGTGGGCACCGGGAACCAGGGCATGAGCTGGATCGCGCTCGATGACCTGCTGGGCGCCGTGCTGCACTGCATTCGCGATGGGCGCATGTCCGGTCCCGTGAACGCCGTGGCCCCGGATCCACGGTCCAATCGGGACTTCGGTCGCGCGCTCGGCCGCGTGCTGCGGCGACCGGCGGTGGCGCCGCTGCCCGCCGCGGTGGTGAGTGCGCTCTTCGGCGAGATGGGCCGCGAGCTGCTGCTGCGGGGCGCGTTCGTGCAGCCCCGCAGGCTGCTCGAGCATGGATTCCGCTTCGACTTCCCGCGACTCGAGCAGGCGCTCGCGTTCGAGCTTGGAAGGGTGAGGGACTGACCATGGCAGGCACGATCGTCTGGTTCCGCAACGACCTTCGTCTGGATGACCAGCCGGCACTCGGCTTCGCCGTGGCCGCACGCGAGCCCGTGGTGCCGGTCTTCTGCTGGCACCCGCAGGCCGCGGGCCGCTGGGCGCCCGGCGGGGCCAGTCGATGGTGGCTGCACCGCTCCCTCGCGTCGTTGCAGGTCGGTTTGGAGAAGGCCGGATCCAGGCTGGTGATCCGCGTTGCGGATCCCGCGGTCGAGCTGGTGGACATCGCGCGGCAGGTTGGTGCCACCGCGATCGCCTGCAACCGCCGATTCGAGCCATGGGCCGTGCAGGAGGAGGCCCGCGTGGAGCGGGCCTGCGCAGCGGCGGGCCTTTCGCTGCACCGCTTCCTCAGCAACCTCATGTTCGATCCGGCGGTCATCCGCACGGGCACCGGCGTGCCGTACAAGGTCTTCACGCCGTTCTGGAAGAACTGCATGGCGCAGGAGCCGCCTGCCTCGCCAAGGCCGGCGCCCAAGGCGATCCCCGAGCCGACCTCCTGGCCTCCGGGCGTTTCGGTGGACCAGCTGGGCCTGCAGCCATCCATCGCGTGGGATGCGGGTCTGGCCGCCACGTGGGAGCCCGGCGAAGTTGGTGCGGCGAAGCGAGCGAAGAGCTTCCTGGATGGTCCCATGGCGGACTATGCGGTGGGTCGTGACATGCCGGGGCAGCCTGGCACCAGCATGCTCAGTCCGCACCTGGCGTGGGGCGAGGTCTCGCCGCGGCGGGTCTGGCATGCGGTGGAGGCGCGTCTGCAGGGCAAGGACAAGGCGGTGCGCACGAATGCCGACAAGTTCCGGGCCGAGCTGGGGTGGCGGGAGTTCGGCTGGCACGTGCTCGCGAACTTTCCCGCGACCGCGGAGAACCCGCTGCGGCCGGAGTTCCGAGACTTTCCATGGCAGCAGGATGCGAAGACCCTGAAGGCGTGGCAGCGTGGCCGCACCGGCTATCCGCTGATCGACGCCGGCATGCGGCAGTTGTGGCACACCGGCTGGATGCACAACCGGGTTCGCATGAGCGTGAGCAGCTTCCTGGTGAAGCACCTTCGCCAGCACTGGCTGCACGGCGCGGACTGGTTCTGGGACACCCTGGTGGATGCGGACCTGGCCAGCAACACGCTCGGCTGGCAATGGAGCGCGGGTTGCGGCGCGGACGCGGCGCCCTACTTCCGCATCTTCAACCCCATGCTGCAGGGGGAGAAGTTCGATGCCGAGGGCGCCTACGTGAAAGGATGGATTCCCGAACTGGCGAAGGTGCCCGCCGACCTGGTGCACCGGCCCTGGGAAGCGCCCCTGGCCACGCAGGGCACGGGCTATCCGCCGCCGGTGGTGGATCATGCCCAGGCGCGCGAGGCGGCGCTTGCGGCGCTCAAGGCATGCAACGCCCGGACCGGCGCGGCGGAGTGATCAGGCGGAAGCGGATTCCCGCCAGCGCAACCACTCCCGGGCCGCCAGCAGCGCCGCCACCGTCGCCAGAGCCAGCGCGAAGAACTGCTCGCCGCCACCCAGCCACACGCCAAGCAGCGTGGCCATGGGCCCGAGCACGTAGCCACCCCCGATCAATGCCTCGAAGTGCCCGCCTGCGTCGACTTCGGCATGTCCCACGGTCATGGCGTAGTACAGGCTCGCGTAGTAGATGATCGCGTGACCGGTGCCGAAGGCCGCCAGCGCGCCGATCAGCATGGGCACGCTGCTGGCGCTGGCGGCGGCGATGAATCCCGCGCCCATGAGTGCAGCACCCACCAGCAGCGTGGACCACTTGCCGTGCCAGAACTGCAGGCGCCACATGCCCAGCATGGCGAACACGCGCACCGTGAGCCAGGTGGCGGCCAGGGGCGTGGCCGCCGTGGCGGCCACCTGCAGTCGGCTGGTCACGTAGGGAAGCAGCGGGCCGATGGCGCCGATCAGCAGGTACGACGTGGGCAGCAGCAGGCGAGTGGCGTCGCGGAGGGGCCGGTACACCGCAGGCGATGGCGTGTGCTGGGCGCCGGCCAGATGTGGTGGCGGTCGAAGTGGCAGCCACCGCAGGCAGACCAGGGCCAGCAGGGCGCAGGGTCCGATGCCGACCACGGAGAGCCGCGTCCACTGCGTCTCGAACAGGGGTGCCATCAGGAACAGGGTGGCCGCGACAGCCGTGGTCCAGGTGATGTTGAACAGGCCCACGCTCCACCGCAGGCGGTGTCCATGCCGACCCGAGGAGAGGTAGCTCTCGACGATGGGCCACATGAGCGCCGATGCCGCGCTGGCCGCCACCGCGGCCGCGACCACGCCGCTTGAGCCCAGGAAGGGCAGCGGACAGATCAGGATCTGGGCCAGAAGCACGAAGGCCAGCACCGCGCGGGGCGAGAGGCGATGCTCCATCGCTCGAAGCAGCCTGCCTGCGAACGCCGCCACCCCCACGTAGGCCGCACCCTCGGCCACCGCGAGCCAGAGATTCTGCGCCTTCGTGAAACCGAAGTCGTGTTCGGCCACGAAGGGCACGCCAGTCCAGAGCAGGCCGGTGCCGAGCGATCCAACGAACGTGATCAGCAGCACCGTCGGCAGGGGAGCGGGGCGTGCCGCAGTGAAGGTGGATGCCCCGTGTTCATCGAACTCTCGAACCAGCGATCCGCTGGCCGCGAGCCGCTCCATTTCCCTGGCCATGGTCTCGACCGATGGCGTTGTCGCATCCTCGGCATGCCTGCCGTCCGTGCCCATCCCGCGAGCATAGTGACACCCGACACATCCAACGCGAGTCCCGCCGCCGCCATGACCCGCAAAGCGGTGTCGCGAGGAGCGAAGCGAGAACCCGACATGTTTCGCAGGATGGGGTGACCGAGCGGTAGCGACGAGCGCCAAGCCGAGGCGCATGCGAAGCGGAGCTGAGGCGTCCGCGTGCGGGTCATGGCGGCGGTGGAGCGGGCCGGGCTTGAGGCGGCCGCGTCAGGAACTGCGATAAGCGTCAGTGTCGCGCGGTGCCCGCTCGCCGGATCACCCATCGCTCGAACCACCATGTGGTGAATGGTGGCACCGCGGCGATCAGACCCAGCAGCAGTACCCACGGTGGCTGCCTCAGGTGCACCATGGCTTCGATGGTGAACAGCACG
>JBILWQ010000254.1:0-3492 GCA_044369805.1 Phycisphaerales bacterium | reverse complement strand
CTTCACCACCATGGTCACCAGTTCAACCACCGCCTCCGGATCGCCGCCGTACTTCTTCTTCGCGGTCTCGGTCAGCCACGCGTAGGCGGCCTTCGGATCCTTCTGCTTCAGCAGCGTGGCCTTGAACCGCTCCTGGGTCACGTCCAGTGCCAGGGCCGCGTCCATGTCGATGGCATCACCGTAGTGCTTGTAGGCCTCGGACCAGTTGCGGACCTCGGCGCACTTCCGGGCGGCCTTGATCGCCGGCTCCATGGACTCGCGACCGTCGGGGTCGAACCGGCCGGTGAGGGCCTTGCGGACGGTGGGCTCGAACTGATCGCTGAGCGGATTGCCGATCCAAAGAACCTTGCCGCCCCGACCCACGATGAAGGCGCAGGGAATGCCCGCCTGCCCGGAAGCCCTGAGCCACTTCTCGTCCGTCTCGCCATCCTCGTCGGAAGCGACGGGATAGGTCATCCCCTGATCCTTCTTCTTCAGGAAGTCGGTGACGGTCTTCTCCTTCTCGTCGCTCACGGCGATCACCTGCAGGCCACGATCCTTGAGCTCCTTGTAGAGGCGGTTCATGTGCGGGATCGCCCGGTTGCACGGACCGCACCAGGTGGCCCAGAACTCCACGATCACGCAGCCCTTCTCGGTGTTCAGGTCGGGCATCTCGCCCTGCACCACCTTCTTGGGTGCCAGCGCGGGCGCCTTGGAGCCGACCTCGACCTTGTCCTTGTCCTCATCGGCGAATGCCACAAGGACGGGGGCGAGAGCCAAGACGGAGGCGACGATGAGTCGGTGGATTCGCATGGAAGGTCTCCTGAACGGGAGCATGATAGTGCGTCAGCTCGCCGAATCCTCGAGCGGCCCGAGCGAGTCGAAGGCCTTGCCCTCGAGCATTTCCAGGCTGGCCCCGCCGCCGGTGCTGATGTGTGTCAGGGCCTCGGCCAGTCCGGCGGCTTCCACGGCCGCCGCGGTGTCCCCACCCCCCGCGATCGTGATGCAGCCCGCACGCGTCGCGGCGGCCACGGCCTGGCCCATGGCTCGGGTGCCGTGATCGAAGGGCGGAATCTCGAACGCGCCCATGGGGCCGTTCCAGACCACCAGCCTGGCCTTGGCGATCTCGGCCGCGAAGGCCGCCTCGGTCGCGGGCCCGATGTCCAGACCCATCCAATCCTCGGGAATGATCGCATGCACCTGCGTGGGCGTGCCCTCCTCGAGCGACTGGCCGCACATGTGGTCCACCGGAAGGAGCAGCCGCGTGCCCTTGGCTGGCGCCTCCTCGAGGACGGCCTTCGCCTCGTGGACCAGGTCGCGCTGCACCAGACTGCGTCCGACGGA
The DNA here is from genome assembly GCA_044369805.1 of Phycisphaerales bacterium. GTDB lineage: Bacteria > Planctomycetota > Phycisphaerae > Phycisphaerales > SM1A02 > SYAC01. The sequence goes on along the minus strand of JBILWQ010000254.1, from coordinate 2,169 downwards.
CTTTCCCTGGGCCAGCAGGAAGGTGTACGCCATCGCGCCACCCACCACGATCGCGTCCACGCGCCCGATCAGGTGACGCAGGGCAGGCAGCTTGTCGCTCACCTTCGCGCCACCGAGGATGGCCACGAAGGGCTTCGGTGGCCGGGCGATGGTGTCGCCAAGGAACTTGAGTTCACGCGCGAGCAGCAGCCCCGCCACGCACGGCTTGGGCTTCATGGCCAGCGGCAGGGCCAGCATGCTGGCGTCGTTGCGGTGGCTGGCGCCGAACGCGTCGTTGCAGTAGGCGTCGGCATAGGCGGCCAGCTTGCCGGCGAATGCGGCGTCACCCTTCTTCTCGCCCCTCTCGAAACGGAGGTTCTCGAGCAGCAGCACCTCGCCAGGCTTGAGCACCGCGGCGGCCGCGGCGGCATCCACGTCGGTGGGCTGCTGACCCACCAGACGGACGCTGGTGGCCGCCGTGCCGAGCACCGCCTTCAGCCGCTCCGCCACCGGGGCCATGGAGAAGGCCCTCTCGAATCCCTTGCCCTCGGGGCGACCCAGGTGGCTGGCCGCCACCACGCTGCCGCCCCGCCCCAGCACGCTCAGCAGCGTGGGCAGCGTGGACTGGATGCGGCGGTCGTCGGTGATGCGGCCCTCGTCGTCCTGCGGCACGTTGAAGTCCGCCCGCACGAAGATCCGCCGTCCCTTCACGTCAAGCTGGTCGATCGTCTTCTTGGCCATGGCCGTGGGTCTCCTGTCTCGGATCGGCGATCATACTTGTGCCATGACCGTCCGCCCCGTGCTGCTGATCGCCGGCCCCACCGCGGGCGGCAAGAGCGAACTGGCCCTGCGCCTGGCCGCCGAACTGCCGGGCGGCGGCGAGATCATCTGCGCGGACAGCATGCAGGTCTGGCGCGGCATGGACGTGGGCACGGCCAAGCCGAGCGAGGAGGAGCGGGCCCGCGTGCCGCACCACGCGCTCGACCTGGCGGATCCGCACCGCGACACGTTCACCGCGGCGGACTGGCTTCGGGCCGCCCATCAGGCGATCGCCGACACGCGAACGCGCCATCGCTGGCCCATCGTCGTGGGCGGCACCAACCTGTACCTGCGTCTGCTCATGGAGGGTCTGACCGAGCACGCGAAGCCCGATCCGGCGCTTCGGGCCGAACTCGACGCGATGGAGACCCCGGCCCTCCGTGCGGAACTGGAACGCGTGGATCCCGCCTCGGCCGCCCTGCTGCACGCCAACGACCGGCGACGCACCATCCGCGCCATCGAGATCCTCCGCGCCTCCGGCGTGCCGGCGAGCCAGGCTCGCACGCAGTGGCGAGAAGCGGGCCCCTCGCTTCCGGCCGACATGCGGCTGGTGGGACTTCAGTGGAGCGCGGCCGCCATCAACGCGCGCATCAACGAGCGGGTGCATCGCATGATCGCCACCGGCTGGCAGCGCGAGGTGCACGCCCTGCTGAACCTGGGGCCCCTGCTGCCGCAGCCCCTCGAGGCGGTCGGCTACCGCGAACTCTCCGAGGCCGCCGAGGGACGCGTCTCGCTGGCCGTGGCCCTGGAGGCGATCAAGGTGCGAACCCGGCACTACGCCAAGCAGCAACGGACCTGGCTGCGGAAATTCTCCGCGGCCCCGGGAAGCCTCTGGATCGAGGCCGACCAGACCCCCGAGCAGGCGTGGTCCGGGCTGGTTGGGGACTGGCTCGAGGCCGGTTCTCGGACGATTCATTCACCCTCCCCGACTTGACGGACCGATGGGTGGCACGCCAAGGTTGTCGCCCTTCGATGCCTTCCAAGACCTCCAAGTCCTCCTCCGCCAAGGCTTCGGGAAGCCAGTTGGTCATCGTCGAGAGCCCCGCCAAGGCGAAGACGATCGCCAAGTATCTCGGCGGCGGCTTCGTGGTCGAGGCCTCCAAGGGCCACATCCGCGACCTGCCCAAGCGGGCCCCCAAGGGGGTGAAGCAGCCCGTGCCCGGCGTGGACCTCGACAACGATTTCGAGCCCACCTACGAGGTCAGCGACGACCGCAAGGCCCAGGTGACCGCGCTGAAGAAGCTGGCCAAGGGCGCCAGCGAGATCTGGTTCGCCACCGACCTTGACCGCGAGGGCGAGGCCATCGCCTGGCACCTGGCGGAACTGCTCGGCGTGGATCCCACCCAGGCCAAGCGCGTCGAGTTCGACGAG
>JBILWQ010000252.1:0-3497 GCA_044369805.1 Phycisphaerales bacterium | reverse complement strand
GATGCCTGGCGGAGCACCGGCGCGGACTGCATCGGCATGAGCGGCCTGCTGGTGAAGAGCGTGACCATCATGGAGCAGAACCTGCACGAGCTGAACCAGCTCGGCGTGACCGTGCCCGTGCTGCTGGGTGGCGCGGCACTGACGCGCCACTACTGCGAGAGCCACCTGCGAAGCGTCTACAAGGGACCGCTCTACTACGGCAAGGACGCCTTCGAGGGGCTCTCCGTGTGCGAGGCGATGGCACGCGGGGAACTCGGCCGCATCGACTCGGAGGTGCGGTCGCGGCTGGCCAAGCGGGCCGAGGTGGACGCGAAGGTGGGCCAGCGCCTTGAGGGCGGGGCCCGTTCCACGGCCACCGCACCCGACCGCAGCGACGTGCGCACGGACCTGCCCGTGCCGAAGCCCCCGTTCTGGGGCGACCGGCTCGTCGAGTCGATCGACCTGGACGAGATCTACCCCTTCGTGAACACCACCGCGTTGTTCCGAGGCCAGTGGGGCTTCAAGCGCGGCGACCTCGACGAGGCGGAGTACGCCAAGCTCGAGGGCAAGGCCCACGAGGTCTTCGACCGACTGAAGGTGCAGTGCAAGAGCGAGCACATCCTGCGTCCGGCGGTGGTGTACGGCTTCTTCCCCTGCGCCAGCGAGGGGAACGACCTGGTGGTGTTCGATCCGGGCGACCCCGAGCGCGAGCTGGAGCGGTTCAGCTTCCCGCGACAGGTCGGTCGGCAGCGGCTCTGCATCAGCGACTTCTTCCGTCCGCGCAGCGCGAAGGAGCGCGACGTGGTGGCCTTCCATTGCGTGACCATGGGTGTGGAGGTGAGCCACCGCGCGAAGCAGCTCTTCGAGCGCAACGAGTACACGGAGTACCTGTACCTGCACGGCATGGGCGTGGAGTGCGCCGAGGCGCTCGCCGAGCTCTGGCACAAGCGCATCCGCGCCGAACTGGGCATCGGCCATGACGACAGCCCGCGCATCAAGGAGCTGTTCACGCAGAAGTACCGCGGCAGCCGCTTCAGCTTCGGCTATCCGGCGTGCCCCGACATGAGCGACCAGGAGAAGCTGTTCCGCCTGCTCAAGCCCGAGCGGATCGGCTGCCGCCTGACGGAGAACTGGCAGATCGACCCTGAGCAGAGCACCAGCGCGATCGTGGTGCACCACCCCGAGGCGAAGTACTTCGCCGTCTGATCGCCGGGTCAGGTCGCGGCGGTGCGCAGGATGAAGCCGGGAATGGCGCCCATGCGGCGGTATCGCCTCAGCGTGGCCCCGGGCAGCTGGTCGAAACGAAGCACGCGTCCACGGCACCGGGGGGCACCGCAGTTGCATCGCATGCTCCACACGTCGTCGGCACCCAGCAGCGTGCTGTAGTCGTGCAGCACCTCCTCGCCCGCGCGGATGGCGAGCAGCGCTCGAAGCACCAGTCGTCCGCGCTCACGCATGATCGCCGCGTTCGGCCAGCAGCCGTGGTTGGCGAACTCGCCCCATTCGCCGCTCGGATCCAGGTATCGGTCGGCGTCGAAGCGGATGCAGTTGGCAGCGCGGCGAGGGTCGCCGGTCCACCACCGCCAGACCCGGGAGGCGGCCACCACCGTGCCTCGCAGTGGCACCACCAGGGCTCCGGCCATGATGCCCCGCGTGGCCACCAGTCCACGGCCGTTCCGCACACGATCGATCCGCAGCGGTTCGCCCGCCCTCACGCGTTGGCCTCCTTCTTCACGGGGTGGACTGGCGAATGCCCGCCCGTGTGGCCCTTCCTGGCCAGTTGCATCAGCACCACGCCACCCAGGATGAGCAGCGCGGCCACCGCCGTGCTCGCATGCAGCTGCTCGCCCAGGAAGATCCACCCGAGCAGCATGGCGACCAGCGGATTCACGTAGGCGTAGGTGGCCACCGCCGCAGCGCTGGTGTGACGCACCAGCCACATGTAGGCGGAGAAGCCCGTGAGCGAACCGCCGAAGACCAGGAACAGGACGGCCAACCAGGTGCGGTCGGCGAGCGGGATCTCCAGCACGGGCCGCCAGGGCTCCACGCAGGCGCTGGCCACCAGCAGCATGAGTCCGCCGGCCAGCATCTGCATGGCGCTGCCGATCACGGGATTGCGAGGCTGCGGACGCGTGCGACCCAGGATGGTTCCGGCCCCCCAGAAGAGCGTGCTGGCCAGGATCATGAGGGCTCCGATCAGCTCCGATCCGCCGATGCGGCTCCCGGCGGTGTCCACCACCGGGTGCGGCTGCATCAGCGAGCCGCCCACCAGCGTGACGATCCCGGCGAGCCCCATGGTCATGCCCAGCATCACGCGCAGCGGCGGCATTCCGCGCCGCGTCTGCATGCGGTCCATGGTGACCAGCGTGATCGGCGTGCTGCCCACGATGAGCGCCGCGATGCCCGTGGGCACCGGGCAGGCCAGTCCGCCGCTGAGCAGGCTGTTGGCCAGGAGGAAGAGCAGGGCACCGGTCAGGATGGCGGTGCGCCAGTAGCGCCATTGTCGAAGGGCGCCAGTCTCGCCCTTTCCCGCGGCCACCACGATGGCCAGGAGGCAGGCTCCGGCCAGGGTGAAGCGGAAGCCGCACAGCAGCAGGGGCGGAATCCGCTGCAGGGCCATCTTGTTGAAGAGGAAGGTGCTGCCCCACATCAGGTACACCGATGCGAAGCAGGTGACCATCATCGGCATGTGCCTGCGGGGGTGCGGATCCACGAGCCCGCGATCCTAGGGTGGGGGGGTTGGGATGGGGCCGCGAATCCCCTAGCATTTGGGCCGCGAAGGAGCCCCTGATGAGCACCAGAACCCACGCCGCCGCCACCGCCGCCAAGACCGCCGTCGACCCGGAGACCGTCACGCTCTCCGGCTACGTGGTGGAGCAGCGCTACGCGCCCGGCAGCGTGCCGACGCAGGACCCCAGGGATCCCTCGAAGCCGCACGCCCGCATCGGCGAGCCCGGGCAGTTCCCCTTCACGCGCGGCGTGCACGCGACCATGTACCGCAACCGGCTCTGGACCATGCGGCAGTTCGCGGGCTTCGGCAGCGCCGACGACACGAACCGGCGTTTCAAGTACCTGCTCGAGAACGCCAAGGGCACCTAGGCCAACACCGGCCTGAGCACCGCGTTCGACCTGCCCACCCTGATGGGCCGTGACAGCGACGATGCGCTGAGTGCCGGCGAGGTGGGCCGCTGCGGCGTGGCCGTGTGCACCATCGAGGACATGCACCGGCTCTACGCCGACATTCCGGTGGGCGAGGTGACCGTGAGCCAGACCATCAACGGCCCCGCGTGCGTGATCTGGGCCATGTACCTGGCCATGGCGAAGGAGCGCGGCATCGGCTGGGAGACGCTCGGAGGCACCCTTCAGAACGACATCCTGAAGGAGTTCCACAGCCAGAACGAGTTCATCTATCCACCCGAGGCCAGCGTGAAGCTGGTGGTGGACACGATCGAGTACGCGAGCAGGCACCTGCCTCGGTGGAACAGCGTCAGCATCAGCGGCTACCACATCCGCGAGGC
>JBILWQ010000029.1:0-12200 GCA_044369805.1 Phycisphaerales bacterium | reverse complement strand
CCGACCGCCGAGATCCGTCAGCAGCCTGTCGAGATTTCCCGACTACGCTGCCCCCATGCCCCGCCCAGCACCCAAGCCACCCCGTGCGCTGGCCGATCTGGCCAATGTCGGCCCCGCCGCCCTGCGCGATTTCCACGCGCTCGGCATCCGCACCGTGGCACAGCTCGCCAAGCAGGACCCCTTCCGTCTGTATGACCGCCTCTGCCACCGCACCGGCCAGCGCCACGACCCCTGCGTGATCGACGTGTTCATGGCCACGATCGCGCAGAGCCAAGGCGCGGCACCGCAGCCCTGGTGGAAGTTCACGGCAAGGCGCAAGCGGGCGTTGGCGAAGACGGCTGCCGGAACCAGCAACAGCGGTCATTTGAAGGCGTAAATGGGTCGTTATGGGTCCAGATATGGATCCTTGAACCATGTGTGGGTGAACTTGGGTGTGCCTGTGGGCCATGGATCCGGCATGCACCCCATTTCGCGCGCTGTTCGAGCGAGGCACGCCGACTCAACGCGGTCGCGCCACGGCCCCGGACCTGCAATTTACTCAACGACCGTCTTGATTTTACTCAATGCATTGAGTACTTTATACCCATGCCGGACATCCGCCGTGCCGAAGCCGGGCTGCTTCGCGACCGTCTGCGCGAACCCCGCCGCCACATGCAGGCGGTGGTGGGACCGCGGCAGGTCGGCAAGACCACGCTGGTGCGCTGGGCGCTGAAGGCCTGCCGGCTTCCATTTCACTACGTCTCGGCCGACGATCCAGGAAGCCTCTCCGAGGGATGGTTGCGCCAGCAGTGGGAAATCGGCCGCGTCCGCGCCGCCGAGAGCGGTCGCAAGGGCGCGGTGCTCGCCATCGACGAGTTGCAGAAGCTGCCGCGATGGTCCGAGCAGGCCAAGCGGCTGTGGGACGAGGACACGGCCGCGCGCCGATCGCTGCGCGTGGTGGTGCTCGGGTCATCGCCGCTGCTGCTACAGAGGGGCATGACGGAGAGCCTGGCAGGCCGCTTCGAGGCGATCCGCGTGCCGCACTGGTCGTTCGGCGAGATGCGCAAGGCGTTCAAGTTCGATCTCGAACACTATCTCGTGTTCGGCGGTTACCCGGGCGCGGCACCGCTGGTGCACGATCAGGCTCGCTGGGCCGCCCATGTCCGTGAGTCGCTCATCGAGACCACCCTGAACCTCGACGTGCTGCAGATGGCGCGCGTGGACAAGCCCGCCCTGCTGCGACGCCTGTTCGAGTTTGCATGCTCGCATTCCGGCCGGCAACTGTCGTACCACAAGATGCTTGGGCAACTGCACGACGCGGGCAACACCACCACGCTGGCCCATTACCTGCGCCTGCTTGAGTCAGCAGGCATGGTGCGCGGAATCGAGAAGTACGCAGGCGAACTGGTGCGACAGCGAGCGTCGAGCCCGAAGCTGCAGGTACTGAACAACGCGCTCATGACGGCCCTCTCAGGCAACCTGCCGCGCCACCTTCTCGAGTCACCCGAACAGCGCGGCCAGCTCGTCGAGAGCGCGGTGGGCGCGCACCTGGCCAACGCCGCCGCGATGGGCCAGTGCAGGCTGTTCCACTGGCGCGAGGGCGACCGGGAGGTGGACTTTGTCATCGAGCGCGCGGGGTCGGTGATCGCGATCGAGGTGAAGAGCGGCCGCCGCCGCGACGGCCTGCCCGGCATGGCGGCATTCCTGCGCCAATGGCCGCGGGCCCGGCCACTGCTCGTGGGCGCCGACGGCGTGGGCATCGAGGAGTTCCTTCTGAAGCCCGTGCAGGCGTGGTTCGAATGAATCGCCGGATTCGCGCGATGCCATCTCCCCTTCCGCCGCGCGTCACCGCGCCCGCCCGAACCCCAGCAGCGACGGCAGGTCGGTCACGCCTGCGCCTCGCGATGCGTGCGGCCCGCGCGCCGAAACTCCTCGGCGACCCGCTGCATCTGCATCAGGCTGCGCAGTCGCTCGTCCACGGTCATGGCCAGCCGCGAGCGAAGCAGGGACAAGTCCACGTCGCGGCGATACAAGGCGATCACCTCCGACATGGAGTCCGGCGCGGGAATTTCTGGATCAATCGGCGACACGCACACGCACGAAGTCTAGCCAGCCGAATCCACTCCAAACAAAAGCCCCCCGGCGTGCGTGCGCCGGGGGGCTTGGGAGTGGAACCCGCCGCGCGTCCGCGGCAGGAAGATGCGACTTGGTGAAGTGAATCAGGCCTTGCGGCGGCGGGCAGTGACGAGGCCGGCGAGGCCGACCAGCGCCATCGCGCCGGGGGCGGGCACCTGACCAGCCGTGATCGCGCCGCCTGCAGTGTTGTTGTATGCCCATTCAGAAAGGGCGCCCGTGCCGTTCGTTCCGCCGGTGTACTTCGCCCAACCGTAGAACCAGCTGGCGCCACTATCGGTGGAGAATCGGAAGCCGATGTAGCCGGTCGTGTTGTAGAACTGGCCCTGCGCTCCACCCGAGTTTGCGTTCGAGTTCAGGACGAAACTGTTGTAGCTGCCGTTGCCGTTCGCCAGACCGAAGCCGGTTCCGGAGGTGGCGTTGTGAGCGACGGTGCCGGTGAGGCCACTGATGGACGCGCCGAAGCTGTTGCTCACGACACGGCGGTTCGCAGTACCAGATCCCGCAACGGTGGCATAGATCTGAAAGAGGAAACTGCCTGACGCGCCGTCGTCATTCACGCCCTGCAAGGTCGTAGCACCGGTGTAATTGCCTTGGGAGGAGCTGAAGCCGAAATCGCCGTACGCGACGAAGAGCGGGTTATTGTTGGCGTCATACGCGAGGGAGGAGTCCGAGAAGAACGATCCGTTCGGAGTCACCACGAGGCTCGACGGGTCGGTCGCCGCCGGCGACTGCACCCCGCTCCACACGATCCCCGCATTCGCCGAACCCGCCACGGCCACGGCGACCACGGCACTGCTGATACCAACGAGAAGATTGCTTCGCATCTTCGATTCCTTTGGGGCATTGCCCCGAACAACGGCCCACCTCCCAGGTGGGCGAGTGACGGCCGAATCCGTCGGCGAACGGCCCTTTCCTCGATGCCGCCCTAACACAAGGCGGCGCACCCCGATGAGCCCGTCGGCTGCAGTTGCCACTGCGTTGGCCGATCAAGCTCTCCAAACAGGCCCAGGCGGGCCGGAAATCCCGCCGCGAACTCTCGTCCGCGGCGGGTGTGTGCAAGAGAAGACGTCAGGCCTTGCGGCGGCGGGCGATCAGGCCAGCGAGACCCACCAGCGCCGCAGCACCCGGAGCGGGCACCGTGGCGAAGCTGTAGTAGTTGTTGAGCTGACCACCGGAAGCGTTGTAGGTGCCATCCGCACCACCCACGCTCACGAAGCCGTTGCCGCCGTTGAACTGCACGCTGCTGAGCACGATGGAGCCACCGGTGGCGCCGTCAGGCCGAGTGTTGATGTTGATGCCGGCGAGCATGTCGCTGCCAGCGGTGACGCGAGCGTTCACTCGGAAGTAGAAGTTAGCGCCGGTCTGGGTGGCTCCTGCTGCAAACTGGGCAATGCCGCGGAGCGTGAAGTCGCCCGCACCGGAGTCCACCGCACCACCGAAGCTGGTGAGGGCCGTGGCCTGGGTCAGATTGGCTGATGCCGTGCCGGTCCAGTCGGTGGTGTCATAGACCTTGGTCGTGAACGTCTTGGCGGTGTTGTTCCAGATGATCTCCCACGAACGCGAGGGACGAGACGCCGAGGGATTCGAGTTGCCCGGTCCCCAGTAGGTCAAGCCGGGGTTGGCAACCTGCTGGGGCGAGCTCGAACTCCCGAGGCGGTTCCACATGCGAACCTTGTTGTTGCTGCTCTGGTAGTTGAAGTCGCTGGTCATGGCCGACTCGGTGCCGGTCAGGAAGCCGGTGCCGGAGCTGGGATAACCAGCCACCTGCGTCATCGTGAGATAGGTCACGCTCGCGCTCGCCGAACCCGCCACGGCCACGGCGGCCACGGCACTGCCAAAACCAACGAGAAGGTTGCTTCGCATCTTCGATTCCTTGGGGCATTGCCCCGAACAACGGCCCACCTCCCAGGTGGGCGAGTGACAGCCGAGACCGTCGGCAACGGCCTTCCCCTCGATGCCGCCCTAACACAAGGCGGTGCACCCCAAAGGAGCGTGTCGGCTGCAGTTCCCACTGCGTTGACCGATCGTGCTGCTCACTCAACGAAACGCAAAGCAGGTGCTCCGACCGTCATGCGTGCATGACGGCGCGGCCGAATCGGTCTGCTTGACTCCTGATCAATGCACACGTTCACCGCCGGAGTGCATACCTTTGTGCATCGATCACATGACTCACGGCCATCGAGCATCCCGCAAGTCAAGGCGTCGCCGCATACAACGGGGCTTGATGGTCGAGGGACTCCTTCATGCTTCGACCCCTGGCCTTTTCGACGCACTGTGCGACGTTCAGGCCATGGGCATCTGGGAGACGCTGCGAGGCGCGGCATCGGGCTTGAGCGCCCCCGAGGTCGCGGCCGAGCTGCACCTGCCGCTGGCGCACGTGCAGACCACACTGGACCGGCTGATCACGCTGCAGCTTGTGAGGCAACGACCCGCCGGCCGCGGACGGCGATCCACCACCTTCTGCGTGACGGTGCCCGAGCTTCGCGTTTCCTTCGCGGATCTCGACCCTGCCACGTTCGCGGAACTCTTCGCGCGGTGGCACGAGTCGCGCACGAACCACTTCGAGCTGATGCTCAAGCACCACGCGCAACGCGAAGGGGTGAAGCCGCGAGGGTTCTGCGCCTCAGGCTGGGCCAGGATGACGATGGAGGAGCGCGCGAAATTGAGCATGCTGCTGGACCAGATCGGCAGCCTCATGCGCAACACGGCGCGCCGCAAGTCACCTGTTCGGGGGGGCGAGAATCATGCAGATCAAGCCTCGCCCGGAGATTCACGCATCTACGGCGTGCTGTTGCACGTGGCGGATCTTGCCAGCGAACCTCCACCCCAACCCAACATCAAGTTCTTCCGCAGCGCGCCGCCACAAGGCGCTTCAAAATCCGCGAGCGCCGAAAGTCCGAAGGCCCGCAATGATCTTGCACCACGCGAGCGTCAGGTTGCCGAGGCGATGGCCGCGGGCCTGAGCCGACCGGAGATTGCGCGGCAACTCGGGCTTTCTCCCAACACGGTCGTCACCGTGAGCGGGCGCGTGTACCGCAAGCTGGGCGTGCGCAATCGTGCTGAACTGGTGCGCTCGATCGCCCATGACGATCTGGCCCGCGTGCCTGGGCGGAATCCGTCATCGGATGCTCCCGTCAAGTGACAGGTGATTGGCGTTGTCGGCAAATGTGGTGCATCGATCGACTGATGCTCCGTGGGCGTGCCACTCCGGCGACGAATCGTTTGCTGCAACAATCCGTCGACCGGGTGAACGCCCTCGTTGTCCATGCACGCACCGCTCATCCTTCCCATCACCACGCCTGGGCTGATCGGGCTGCTCGCCGACATCGACTGCATGTGCCTGTGGGAATGCCTGCGAAAGGCCCGACGAGCCACGGCCGGCAAGCTCGCCAAGATCGTGGCACGGCCGCGCGCACGGGTGCACGATGACCTTGAGCGCATGGCTGCGGTCGGTTTGGTGACGCGTCGGCACGGCGTGGCCTCTTCGGGTGACGGTATGTGGACGGTCGTGGGTGAACCAATCCTGGTCACGGTGCCCGATGCCCAGATGGCTGCGCATCGCTCCACGATCGATCGGATCCACACCCGCCACCAGCGATACTTCGAGGAGGTCGTGCTGCGGCACGAGGCGCCCAATGGTGACACCGCCAGCATGCCAAGGCTGAGCCAGCACCGGTTGGCGAGCGTGCGCACCGAGGATCTCCTTGAGTTCCGAAGGCGCCTGCATGCGCTCTTCGAGTTCCTGGAGATCGTCGACTCGCGGCGGCGCGGTCCCAAGGACACCAACCACGCGTGCAACATGGCCGTCAGCGTCGAGGTGCGGCCGATCGATGGAGCTGTGCTGCCGCTGCCGACACGCATCCGGCTGCATGATTCCGACACGCCGACGCAGGCGGATGATGCCGCGACCAAGCGCGGCGCCGCCTCGGATCTGACTCCCGGCGGCGCGCCACGCAAGCGAACCCTCTCGCGGCGGGAGCAGCAGGTCGCCGAGGCGCTGGCCGGCGGCATGACCCGCCAGGAATTGGCGCAGGCGCTGGGCCTGAGCACCAACACCATCGGCACGCTGCTGAAGCGCGTCTACGCCAAGCTGGGCGTGCACCGGCGCGCCGAGTTGGCGACGGTGATGGCGAACAACCACCGGGCGTGAGCGCCGGGGGCTGTTCGCATCGACTCGATTCGAGTGGTCAGTTCCTTCGCCGACGGCCCATCAGGCCCGCCAGCCCCACCAGCGCCACCGCGCCGGGGGCGGGAATGATGCCGCCCGTGACCGACATGGCCATGGGGTCGCCATTGGCGCTGCGGAACTGGATGGTGATGCCCGCGACATCTGCCAGATCGGCCTGACCTTGAAGGTCGAAGGCGGTGGTCACGTTCCAGGCTGGCTCGAAGGCGAAGTAGAGGAAACTGGTCCCCTCCATCAGCACTGCGCTTGCGTGGTACATGAACGGTGAGGCGGAATCGGTGTTGCCCAACCAGGCATCGACCTGCACGCTGCCGGTGGTGACCGTGTAGCGCATCCAGAATCCCTCCCACTGCGGAAGTTCGCTGGCTGCAGGACTTGCGTAACTGAGAATCACGGCACCATCGCCGGACGTGTTCATGGACATGGTCCGAGTCGCCGCATCAAGCTGGGTAAGCGCGGAACCGACCCCACTGCCGCCTGGCTCGGTCGGGAACGAACCGCTGGCAAGATACGCGTCCGGCGAGACCAGGACCGTCCTTCCAAGAGCGATGCCGTTGTAGCCAGCACCACGCTCATGCTGGGCAAGGAACGCAGGCGGAACACCGAGGTCCCAACCCGCTCCGTCGAACCAGTCCACCACGCCATGGGGTGCATAGATGTCGCCCATGGCACTTCCCGAAAGAGCGGCCATGGCCGTCCACATGATCGCGAACCGATGACGCTGCATGTTCAACTCCTTCTGGAGCAAGTCCCAGCAGAGCGCCCACAGCATGGGTGGGCACGCTTCGGCCGAACCCGTCGGCCAGCGCACGAATCGCACCACCGCATCCACGCGAAGCGGCGAACGGCATCGAGGTCACCAGCGCCGTCTCCCGGACGGCAGTGGTGGTGCTCCTCGAACTCAAGAACGAAAACCGCGAGCGCAATCCCTCACGGCAACCGGACGAATTGACCGATTCATTCCAAGGGCCGCCCCGCGCACGACTTGTGCACCGCGACCGGAGCTTGGTCAGACCCGCAGGCGATCAAGAGCCAGACTCGCGACTCCTCATCCCACCAGCGCCGCCAACCGCTTCCCCGCTTCCAGCACGTTCGCGCGGCTGTTGAACGCGCTCACGCGGATGAATCCCTCGCCGCAGCGGCCGAAGCCCGCACCCGGCGTCACCACCAGTTGCGAGCCCTTCAGCAGCCGGTCGAACGCGTCCCAGCTGCCAAGGCCCTCGGGGCACTTCAGCCACACATACGGCGCGTTCTCGCCACCCCAGCAGCGAAGGCCGAGCGCCTCGACCGCGCCGCGCAGGATGCGCGCGTTCTCCAGGTAGAAGTCGGTCAGCGCGCGCATCTGCCGCTGCCCCTCGGGGGTGCACATCGCCGCAGCGGCCTTCTGCACCGGCCAGCTCACGCCGTTGCTGCAGGTGCTCCAGCGGCGCACCCACAGTCCATGCAGTGGCACGCGCGTGCCATCGGCCGCGCTGCCGGTGAGTTCCTTCGGCACCACGGTGTAGCCGCACCGCAGGCCCGTGAACCCGCCGTTCTTCGAGAAACTGCGGAACTCGATCGCGCACTCGCGCGCGCCTGGCACCTCGTACACGCTGCGTGGCACGGCCGGGTCGCGCACGTACGACTCGTAGGCCGCGTCGAACAGGATCAGCGCGTCGTTCGCGCGTGCCCAGTCGACCCAGCGCTTCAGATCCGCATGCGAGATCGTGGCGCCAGTCGGGTTGTTCGGGAAGCACAGGTACACCACATCCACGCGCTCGCGCGGCGGCTGCGCGACGAAGCCGTTCTCTGGCGTGCCCTCCAGGTACACGATGCCCTCGTAAAGCCCACCTTCCATCGCGGCGCCGGTGTTGCCGGCCATCACGTTGGTGTCCACGCACACCGGATACACCGGGTCCTGCACGGCCACGGTGTTCGCGCCAAGTATCTCGAGCAGGTTGCTCGCATCGGGCTTGCTGCCATCCGACAGGAAGATCTCGTCGTCGGCCACCTGCACGCCACGATCGCGGTAGTCGGCCTTGGCGATCGCCTCGCGCACGAACGCGTGGCCCGTGGCGGGTCCATAGCCCTGGAAGCGCTCGCGCGTGGCCAGATCATCCACCCCCTGGTGCAGCGCGCGAATGGCCACCTCGGGCAGTGGCTCGGTCACGTCGCCCACGCCGCAGCGGATGATCCGAACGGCAAGTTCCGGCCGCTCCGCCGCGAACGCGTTCACGCGCCGCGCGATCTCGGGGAAGAAGTAGCCCGCGGAAAGCTTCAGGAAGTGCTCGTTGATGCGCGCCATGGCTCAGGCCGCACGGCCACGGCGACGACGGGCACCCGAAGCCGCCTCGCGCGTGCGCGGCGGCTTCTTGCCGCTCTGCTTGCACAGTCGGGTCGCCACGGCCGGTGGCAGGTTGCCGAGCACAAGTTCACGGCGTCCATCGAACCGCCGCCGAAGGCTCTCGCCCACGTACCCGATGCCCTTCAGTCGCTGCCGCCCCAGCTCGCCCACCAGTGGCGCCTTGATGGTGCGCACGCCCGCGTACTCGAAGTACGCCAGTTCGCCGCCATCGCGCAGCAGCCGCATCATGCGACGGAAGATCGATCGCACCAGCGCGGGTGGAAAGTTGTTGAAGGGCAGGCCACACACCACCAGGTCGTACTCGCCGGGCAGGTCGGCATCCTGGATGGCCGCCTGGTGCAGCACCACCTCGATGTCGCTGCGCTGGTGCCGGAAGCCGCGAAGCAGGCGCCGCTCGAGATCCCGGCAGAACGCCGGGTTCATCTCGACCACGTCGAAACGATCGCCACGTCGAAGCTGCTTCAGGATGCGTTCCGTGAACGGCCCCGTGCCAGGCCCCACCTCCAGGATGCGCCGCTGCCCTCGCAGCGCCATCATGCCCTTGGTCATGGCCTTGGCCAGCGCCGGGCTGCTCGGCCACACGCTGCCGGTGTGGCGGATGTCCTTGAAGGCCTCGCGCACGAAGCGGAACATGCGTGCAGTCTACGAGGATCGCGGGCCGCTCAGAGCGAGGGCGCGAACCGCTCGTCGCCCTTTAGACCCAGGCAGAATCCCGCGAAGATCTCGCCGATCTGCTCCAGATCCTTCAGCGCCGTCATCTCCACCGTGGTGTGCATGTAGCGGATGGGCAGGCTGACCAGCCCGCTGGCGATGCCGCCACGGCGCACGAAGATGGCGTCCGTGTCGGTGCCGCTGCTGCCAGGGGCCGCGGTGCGCTGCACCGCGATCTCCTTCTGCTTCGCCACCTCAAGCAGCCGCTGCACCACTTCGGGCTGCATGGAGCCGCCGATCGAGATCTTGGGGCCGCCGCCCAGCTTGAAATGGCCATGCTGGGCGTGGTTGATGCCAGGGCTGTCCGTGGCGTGGCCCACGTCGGTCACCAGCGCCACGTCGGGGTGAAGCGCCTCGGCGATCATGGCCGCACCGCGCAGGCCCACCTCCTCCTGCACCGTGCTGACCGCCACCACCCGCACCTTCAGGTCCTTGCGGTGCTCCGCCGCCAGCCGCAGTCCCTCGGCCGCGGCGAACGTGCCGATGCGGTTGTCCAGGCCGCGAGCCACGATCAGCCCGTCGCCCATGAGCATGCTGGTGTCCATGAACACGCCCGGGTCGCCGATGTTCAGCAGCGCCATCGCCGCAGCCTGATCCTTGGCCCCGATGTCGATGTACAGCTCGTGCAGCTTGCGCACCTTGCCCTCGGCGCTCTTGTCCTGCAGGTGGATGGCGGTGGCACCGATCAGCCCCGGCACCGGGTTCTTCACCCCGGGCACGCTGCTCTGGAACTGCACGCGCTTGCCCACGATGCTGCCCGCGTCGATGCCGCCGATCGACTTGCAGAACACGTACCCGTTCGAGTCGACGTGGTTGACCATGAGGCCGATCTCGTCGGCGTGCCCGCACAGGGCCACGGTCATCACCTTGGAACCCGGCTTCGCACCCGCCGGCTCCACGCTGGCGAAGCAGTTGCCGTAGGCGTCGTTCCACACCTTGTCGGCGAACGGCCGCACGTAGCTCAGCCAGACCTGCTGGCCGGCTCGCTCGAAGCCGCTGGGACTGGGGGTGTCGAGAAGGGTCCGAAGGAATGTCAGCGAGTCGGGGCGCATGGGGAGCGGAATGTATCCGCCACTGCCTTCGCGATCCGACTCGCCGACCCTTCGAACCAGAAATCCGTCAGCCGGCCTGGCGATCCGCCAGCCGCGCGAAGGCGGCCTCGAAATCGCTCAGGCTCTTGGCCACCGCCCGCGGCTTGTCGCTGGTGACGGCCGGCTTGGGAAACGGAATGGTGGCCGGAGCCGGGGTCGGCTCGACCATCACCCGCCCCAGGCGGCGGTCGCGCGTGCTGTCGACCGTGCTGTCCATCCTGCGGAGCAATCCTCGCAGGTGCTCGAAACGGGTGGGGGCCGATCCGGCCCCGCTCGTCATGCTCTCCTCACGCCCTGCACTCATGGTTCATCCTCCCTTGGGGCTCCTGGCCCCGCTGCTGCGTGCGTGCACCATCCGTTGCTCGATTGGAAAAGGCAAGAATCTCGGCCCTTCCACGGCGGAACAGGCCGACCCCCTCTACGGGCATCGCTACCTTTTCGTGAACCGGAACTTGCCAAGGAGCCCGCCAGATGCCCATCGCCCTCGTCATCGCCGCCGCGCTTGCCCTTCCCCAGACGCCGGGGGCCACCCCGGTCGACCTGCCCCGCCACCCGGCGGCGGCACCGGATGGTTCCAGCGTGGTCCTCAGCTGGCGCGGTGACCTCTGGAAGGTTCCCGCGGCGGGCGGCGAGGCCGTGCGACTCACCACGAACCGCGGGGATGACCTCCGGGCCCGCTTCACGCCCGATGGTGTCTCGCTGGTGTTCGAGAGTTCACGCGAGGGATCCCGCAACCTGTGGGTCATGCCGGCTGGTGGGGGCGAGCCTCGACAGCTCACCTTCGGTGATGCCGCCGTGTCGCTTGGCGGCGTGGGCGCACGCTCCGATGGATCGGCCGTGGTCATGTGCGACTCCACGCGCGAGGGCGACCTCTACCGGGCTCCGAGGCCCTACCAGGTTCCCCTGGCGGGCGGCCCGCTGGATCGCCTCCATGGCGGCTTCGGCTCCAGTCCCGCGCCCGGTCCCGATGGTCGCGTGCTCTTCGAGCGCGGTGGAAGCTCGTGGCTCCGCCGCGGCTACCGCGGGCCCGATGCCCGTGACGTGTGGCTGTACACCCCCGGCGTGCCCACCGAGCACGCGTTCCGCAGGCTCACGAACTGGGCGGGCAACGATGGCCAGCCCGCCTGGGGTCCGGAAGACCGGATGCTGTTCCTGTCCGACCGCGATGGCACCGTGAACGTGTGGAGCAAGTCGCTTGGCGATCCGGTGGAAGCCCCGGGCGAGCAGTTGACGCGGCTGGCCGATGACGTGACCGGCTTCGACGTGAGCCGCGACGGTCGCACGCTGTTCCTCACGGCGTGGGACCGGCTCTATCGACTGGATCTGGGCACCCCGGGGGCCTCGCCCGAGCCCCTGGAAGTGACCGCGGCCGCCGACGAGCCGGATCCCGTGGAGATGCGCAAGGTGGAGAAGGACATCACCGAGGCGCTGCTGAGTCCCGATGGCAAGACCATGGCCTTCGTGGCCTACGGCGACGTCTTCGTGCGCAGCATGGACGAGAAGGCTCCGGTGGTCCGTGTCACCTCGCCACCCTTCCGCGAGCGCGACATCGCCTGGAGCGTCGATGGCACGCGGCTGTACTTCGTCTCGGACGCCGCCGGACAGGATGACATCCTGGAGGCCGTGGTCTCGCGAACGCGCAGCGAGATCCGCAAGCAGTCGCAGCCACCGGAGAAGCCGGCGGAGACCTCGGGAAAGCCCGCCGAATCCGCGGCAGCGGCGGAGGCCAGCGCGAAGCCGGCCGAATCGCCGA
>JBILWQ010000251.1:0-3528 GCA_044369805.1 Phycisphaerales bacterium | reverse complement strand
TGTCACGGACGAGCTTCTGGGTCTTCTCCTTGATCGTGATCACGTCGCCGACCGCCACCACGAAACTGGGGCGGTCGACCTTCTGGCCATTCACCTTCACGTGGCCATGGGCCACGATCTGGCGGGATGCCCAGATGGTTCGGGCGAAACCCGCTCGTCGCAGCACGTTGTCCACGCGACGCTCGAGCAGCTGCAGCAGCACCTCGCCGGTGTTGCCGGTCATTCGGCCCGCGGTCGCCAGCGTGCGGCGGAACTGGGCCTCCAGCACGCCATAGTGGTAGCGGAGCTTCTGCTTCTCGTCCTTGCGCACGCCGTAGGGCTTGTTGCGCTTCCCGCGGAAGCCGTGCATGCCGGGGGCGGTGAGTTGCCGCTTGGCGGTGTGCTTGGGCGTGTCCGCCACGGGCACGCCGACGCGACGGGAGAGCTTGACCTTGGGACCGGTGTAACGAGCCATTCGGACTCCTGAAGCGATGCTGGACGCCCTGCCGGGGCCGGCAGAGTCGGGCCGAGCATTACACCCGAAACCCTTCCAAGGGTCAAGGGGAAGGGGGCTTGCGTCTTGGGGAGGCCCGTTGGGGGCCAAAAACGGGGTACCGGGGGTTTCAGTACGCCCTGGCGTCTTCCCGGCGGCACCACTGGAGGTACGCCGTGTTGAGCACGCGGAGTCCGCCCGGTGTGGGGTATTCGCCGTCGAAGTACCAGGTTCCGGTGTGCGCCGGCATGGCACGCCGGAGCCCCTCGAGCGATTGGTACACGACCTGCAGGGATCCCCTCCAGGCCAGATCCGAGGGGCGAATGAGGCGGGCCACGGTCGCCTCGAGGTCGGCCAGATCGACGGCCTCGTAGATGCGGCGGACATGGTTGGTCATGCGCTCGCCGGGCCAGTGCTGCTGCTCGGCGCAACATCGCTCCACCTCGTCCAGCAGGTCCTGTCGACCGCGCTCGCGGAGCACGGCCACCGCCGCCTCGAAGGCGATGAACCGGCCCAGCTGACTCATGTCGATGCCGTAGCAGTCGGGATAGCAGATCGGTGGACTGCTGCTGACGATGATGATGCGCGCAGGCTGCAGTCGGGCCAGCATGGTCACGATGCTCTCGCGCAGGGTGGTGCCGCGGACGATGCTGTCATCGACCATCACCAGCGTGTCCTCGGGCCTGACCACGCCCGGCGTCACGTCATAGACATGGGTGACCAGGTCGCGGCGGGCCTCGTCATGCGTGATGAAGGTGCGCAACTTCTGATCCTTGTGGGCCACCTTCTCCGCACGGATGCCCGGTGCTGCGGCGGCCTCCAGGTCCGCGGCGGTCAGCGTGCCAGCGGCCAGCCTGCGGGCCAGTTCCGCGTGCCGCGCCTGGCGGACGCGGAGGTCCACCGCCTCGACCAGGCCCATGTAGGCTGTCTCGCTGGTGTTGGGAATGAAGCCGAAGACGGCCCTCTCCGCGTATCCGCCCAGCACCTCGAGCACGCGCGGGGCCAGTTCGTGGCCCAGCCGCTTGCGCTCCAGGTGGATCTCGGGGTCGTTGCCCCGGCTGAAGTAGATGCGCTCGAAGGTGCAGCTGCTCCGCCGGGCCGGCTCGCGGAAGGGGCCCAGCCGAACGGTGCCGTCGCGGCGCACCACCAGGGCGTGTGCCGGCGGCAGTTCCTGCACCTGATCGGGATCCAGGCCCAGCACGGTGGTCAAGGCGGCGCGCTCGCTCGCCACTGCGACCAGATCCTCGGTCTCGGCCATGAAGGCCGGTCGGATGCCATGAGGATCCCGGCACGCGAAGGCATCGCCATGACCCACGAGGCCCACGAAGGTGTAGCCACCATCGAAGCGCTCGGTGGCGCGGCCCAGCACCCGATGCAGGTCGATCTCGCCCGAGATCGCCTCGGCGAGGGACGAGCCCTGAAGGTTCGAGAAGCTCCCGGGGCCCGCGGCCGCGGCCAGTCGGTCATGCTCAAGGTCCAGGAAGTGCCCGATCTTCTCCAGCACCACGCCCGTGTCGGTGTCGCCCACGGGATTCAGGCCCAGATCCACCAGCGAACGGAAGAGGTCGTTGCTGTTGGTCAGGTTGAAGTTGCCCGCGATGACCAGGTTGCGGCTGGCCACGGGGCTGCGACGGACGTAGGGGTGGCAGAAGGCCGCACCCCGACCCCCGTACGTGCCGTAGCGCAGGTGACCCAGCATGGCCTCGCCCAGCAGGGGGACGCGGCGCTTGAGCTCGATGGGGTGCATGGAGCGCCGCTCCATGGGTTTCAGGTCCGCGGCGGGCTCCAGGGCTTCCGTGAAGAGCCTCTCCACCGGGTTGCGCTTGGCGCTCCGGAGGCGAGTGAGGAACGGTTCGCCCGCGGGCATGTCGAACTTGACCGCGGCGATGCCAGCGCCGTCCTGTCCGCGGTTCCTCTGCTTCTCCATGAGCAGGTAGAGCCGCCGCATGCCCCAGAGCATGTCCCCGTGCTGCGTGCGGACCTCCTCGAGCGGCCGCTTGAGCCGAAGCAGCGCCACGCCGCACTTGTGGCCGATGAAGTCGCTCATGGAGGGCGGCAGCGTATCGCGTCACGAAACGTCGGGAATCCGCTGAATCGCTAGGATTTGGTGATGACTGCGGACGCTGCCGGAGATGCCTGGATGGTGCTTCTGGCTCAGGCCACGCAACTGGCTGCGGCCTCGCAGGCCTGGCCCGATGATCGCGCGGGCGATCGGATCCGTGCCTCGGTTCCCGACCTCGTCCAGTTGCATGCCGTGCGCATCGCCATGGAGCAGCTGGTCCGCGTTCCTTCCTCCCAGCGGTCCTATGCGCGCGACCAGGCGGAGTGGCTTGTGAGAAGCGCCGCCGAGCGGCTGCACGCACGCTGGAGCGGAGAGCCGATGCCCGAGGCCATGCTCGAGGCGATGACCGCGGCGCGCGCAGCGATCGCGGCCAGCGTCTACGCGGGGCTTCGTTGCCTGCGGTGGCCCGGTCCGGGGTCCCTGGTGGTGCCGAGGTGGTTCGATGAACTCGATGGCATGGTCGGTTCCTTGGCCATCATGGAGCCCGGGACCATCGCGCTGGAGAGCGATGTGATCGCCTGGTGGGCCGATCATCCACCGCTTCACTGTCCAGGATGCATCGAGGAGCCGCTCTTGGAGCCGGTGCAGGTCTACCGGCGATTCGACGCCTCGGGCCGCTATGAGGGCAGTGCCACGGTGCCACTGCACGCCGAACTGCCCGCGGGCATGCCCATGCTGGTCCCGATCTGCGTGGCGGGCGAGCGTGTGGGATCGCTTGAGCGTGATCCCGCGGTCTGGCTGGAGCTTCAGCGTCGGGCGGGCGTGCCTGGCCCCTCCGCAGCGGGTTGATCGCTCGTCAGGCCAGCGCGCCGGATCCCGCGATCACCGCCTCGGACGGCACGCGCCGGTCGGCGATCCGCAGTCTCTGTGCAAGCTCCGGGGCGCGGCGCAGCCAGGTCTCGCGGACCACGTCGGGATGGTTGCACTGCTCGCTCAGGTGAAGGAGCACGACGAACTCGGGCGTGGCATCCGCCTGGTGGAGCGAGCGCACGAA
>JBILWQ010000028.1:0-12344 GCA_044369805.1 Phycisphaerales bacterium | reverse complement strand
CTCGGATCGCACGGAGCCCTCGGCCACGAACGACTTGCCGAAGGAGCCAGGGCCATCCGGCTCGAAGGTGGCGTACTGCGACGCGCCGTTCCAGTAGCCGAGCGAGCCCGACTTGTAGAACAGGGCCGTCGAGGACCAGTCCAGAAGGTTCGAGGAATCGAACTGCTTGATGGCCCCCGAAGCTCCAACCGCCTTGACCTCGCGATAGGCGCTGGTCAGTGTCACGCCGCCCACCGCCACTGACGTGGCGCCCAAGGCGACTCCCAGAACCGTGACAGTCCGCAATGCCTTCTCCGTCAGCATCTCTTCTCTTCCTCTCTCCAATGGGACATCCACCAGGTCCAAAGCGGGTGGCACGCCACGACGGCGCAACAACACCAGACCTTGAGCCTCTCTTTCCCTTCCTCGATGTCGAAACCATGGACTGGTTCCGCGTGTGAATCCGGGGGTCCGACCCTCCGGGTTGCGGCCGAGTCCGAAATTGACCTCGATTCGGGGATTCGTCGCTGGCTCCCCGAGGCCCACCACCCCCTGCTCCGGTCCTCAGCCTGGCTCGGTCAGCAGGCGAAGCCTGATTTCCCCGTCCAGGACCTCCAGATCGAGAATCCGCACCCTTCGGCCGTCGGGCAGCGGGATGGGCTCCCCCTGCCTCCAGCCCGCCAGATCCACCAGTTCAGGTCCCGGCCAAGGCAACCGGAGGCGGCCAACCCCCCAGGCGGAAGCTTCAAGACGCACGCCGCCGCCGAAGGCCTGGGGTCGGGCCGCCGACCACGCCACGGCGGGGCCCCGCGCCATGCCCACACGAATCTCACCGCTCACCAGCGACACCTGGGCGTTCTCAATCGGCGGCAGATCCCGGCTGGCGAGCCACTGCGGGAGCCGGGCAGCCAGCCAGTCGTTCATGTCGCTTGCGCGGATGCGGATGGCCCAGGCACTGCCGGTGGGCCGGACACGGGTGAATTCGGACACCAGGGCCTGCTCGAACGCCGCGCCCCGATCGGCCCGGCCGGCGTCCGGTGCCGGCACGGCCCACCACGGGGGCGGCCGAAGCGCCAGCCAGGCGCAGAGACCCGCGATGGTCGCCAGCGTGAAGAAGGCCGCCAGGGTCACCCGTGCGAAACCCCAGCGGAGCCTTCGCCCCGGCGCGTCGGCCTGGTTCATGCGTGGAACCGCGTGACCACCAGCGTGTCGTTCTGTCCGCCGAAGCCGAAGTTGTTGCTCAGGCAGGTGTCGACCGGGGCGCGTCGCGCCTGGTTGGCCACGTAGTCGAGGTCGAGTTCCGGATCGGGGTTCTTCAGGTTCCGCGTGGGCGGCAGCATGCCGTCGCGGATGGCGAGCACGCAGGTGATGAACTCCACGGCGCCTGCCGAGGCGATCAGGTGGCCCATCATGCTCTTGATCGAGCTCATGGGGATCTCGCGGGCCAGCTCACCGAACACGCGCTTCACGGCCTTGGTCTCGATGGAGTCGTTCTCCTTCGTGCCGGTGCCGTGCGCGCTGATGTACTGGATGGGCGGGCGGCCCTTGCCATCCCGCTTCGCCGGATCGATCCCCGCTTGCCGGAGCGCCTCGAGCATGGCCACGGCCGCACCCCGCCCCTCGGGCTGGATGTCCGTGATGCGGTAGGCATCGCAGCTGCTGCCGTAGCCGGTCACTTCGGCCAGCGGCGTGGCGCCGCGGGCCAGGGCGTGCTCGAGCGTCTCCAGCACCACCATGCCGCTGCCCTCGCCCATGACGAAGCCGCCCCGGTCCACGCTGAACGGACGGCTGGCCTCGGTGGGATCGCCCTTGCGCTCGCTGAGCGCGGTCAGTCGGTTGAAGCCGGTCACGCCCAGCGGGTGGATCATGGTGTGCGCACCGCCACCGATCATCACGTCGGCGTCGCCTCGCCGCAGGATGCTGAAGGCCTCGCCGATGGCCTGCGTGCTGGCCGCGCAGGCGGTCAGGCAGTTGTAGGCCGGACCGCGGCAGTTGAACTCGCGCGCCAGGTGGGCCAGCGGCATGTTCGGCTCCTGCTCGATCTCCTTGAGCCGCTGCATGGCGGCCAGGCCGCGGGCGGCCCACTTCACCCCGTCCACCTTGCCCGCCGCGGCGTCCCACGCGTGCAGCATGGTGCCGACGTAGTTCTCGAAGTCGAGCACGCCCTCGCCCGCACCCAAATAGATGCCCACGCGACGGGCATCCTTGGGAGGCTTCACGTCGAGGCCGCTCTGCTTCCAGGCCTGCGAGCAGGCGCCCAGCGCGAACTGGCTGTTCAGGCCGGCGCTGGCATGCACGGCCGGGTCCTTCACGAAGCCGCGGAAATCGAAGTCCTTCTTCACCTCGGCGGCGAAGCTGGTCGGGAAGGTGCGGGCGTCGAAGCGCGTGGTGGGCTCCATGCCGCTCTCGGCGTTCAGAAGCCGCTTCCACACGCCGTCGATGGAGTGGCCGAGGCCCGTGACCCATCCCATGCCCGTGACCACGATGCGCGGCTCGCTCATGGGACCCTCCGAAGGATGATGGCCGCGTTCTGGCCCCCCAGGCTTGGCGTGCAAACGAGCACGGACTTCACGTCGGCCTTGCGGGCAGGCACGGAACCCGCGTCGACCCCCAGGCTCGCGTCGCCGTTCACTCGGGCCGGCAGCGTGCCGGCGCGAAGGCACTGCACGGCCACGGCGGCCGCGACGGCCCCGAAGCCCGCTCCGCAGTTGCCGATGAGGGGCGCGAGCGTGACCAGCGGCAGCGACGCGGCGCGGTCACCAAAGACCCGCCGAATCGCCGCGGCCTCCGCCGCGTCCATGGCCGGGGCACCGCAGCCAAACGGCACCACCGCGTCGATCTCGGCCGGCTTCATGCCCGCGTCATCGAGCGAGGAGAGCATGGCGTCGGCGATGCCCTCGCCGTCACGGCAAGGATCGGCACCGACCGTGTCCGGGCAGAAACTCTGGCTGGCGCCGAAACCCGCCAGTTCCGCCAGCACCGCGGCGCCGCGGACCTTCGCGGTCTCGGCCGCCTCCAGCACCAGGATGCCTCCGCCCTCGCCGGCCACACCGCCCACGGCGTCACTGGCGAACGGCCGCACCACCTTGGCGGGGTCGTCGCCAACGCCCGCCTTGGCCAGCCTGCCCGCGAACTGCTGACGCAGGATCGCCATCAGGTTCACCTTGCTCTCGGCGCCGCCGCTCAGGCAGGCGTCCGCGGCGCCGCGGCCGATGACCCGCATGCTCTCGCCCACGGACAGCCGCGCACTCGCCTCGCCGCAGGTGATGCACCCCAGGCGGCGATGTCGAAGCTGCCGTCGGCCTTGCGGCTGGTGGCGAGCGCCGCGGTGAGCTCGTTCTCCTCGGCCGCGATCAGTCCGGCCCCGATGTGGCAGCCCATGCGGTCGGCGGGAACGGTCACCTTGCCGTCGGCGGGCTCGTGAGCCTTCGTCACCAGCCCGGCGGCACGCACGGCCTCGTGGGCGGCGCCCACGGCCAGCTCGATGTCCCGGCTCATCACCTTGGTGGCCTTGCGATAGCTCTTGGGCACCACCTGCTTCACGTCGAATCGGTCCGGCGGCAACTGGGCCACGAAGGGGCAGCTGAAGCCGGAGGCATCGAAGATGGAGCACGGCCCCACGCCCGACCGGCCCTCGAGAAGCGCCGACCAGATCGCGTCGATGCCCAGCCCGGGGGCCGCGATGGGACCGATGCCGGTGATGACCACGCTGCGTTGCTGCCGCGCCATGGGGGTGGCGGAATGTATCCGCATCCGGCCCTGCCCGGCTCGACGCCGGACTCAGTCGCCAAGCCGCCGGGCCACGCGCATGGCCATCTCCAGCGCCTGCTCGTAGTTGAGGCGCGGGTCCACGCGGCTGCGGTAGGCGGCCATGAGCCCCTCGTCGGAAAGGCCCCGGGCGCCACCGGTGCACTCGGTCACGTCCTCGCCGGTCAGCTCGAAGTGCACGCCGCCGAGGCGCGAGCCCGAGGCCCGGTGGATCTCGAAAGCCTGCTCGACCTCGGCAAGGATGTGGTCGAACTTCCGCGTCTTCACCTGCGTGCCGGCATGCGGGCCCGCGGCGATCCGGACCAGGTCGGTGTTGCCGTGCATGGGGTCGCAGGTCCAGAGGGCTCGGCGTCCGGACGCCGCGACCGCCTGCACGAGGGGCGGCAGTCCCCTGGCGATGCGATGGGCGCCGAAGCGGTGGATGAGCACGATCTTGCCCGGCTCGTTGCCCGGATTCAGGAGCGAGAGCACCTGCAGCAGTGTGCCGGGATCGGTGTCCGGCCCCACCTTCACGCCCACGGGGTTGCGGATGCCCCGGAAGAACTCCACGTGCGCCTCGCCGGGCACGGCCGTGCGATAGCCGATCCAGGGCAGGTGCGTGGAGAGGTCCCACCAGCCCGCCTTGTGCGGCACCTGCCGCGTCTGGGCCTCCTCGTAGGGCAGGACCAGTCCCTCATGGCTGGCGAAGAAGTCCACGCGCCGCATCTCGTGCACCGGCGCGCCCGCGAGCGTCTCCATGAACCGGAGGCTCTGTCCGATCTCCCGCGTCATGCGCTGGTACTCGTCGCGCAGCGGGCTGTGCTGCACGAAGCCCAGGTCCCAGTACTCGGGGTGATGCAGGTCGGCGAAGCCGCCATCGACCAGGGACCGGATGAAGTTGAGCGTGATCGCGCTGTGGGCATGCGCGTCGATCAGCCGATCGGGCTGCGGCGTGCGCTCGGCCACGGTGAAGGGCATGCCGTTCACCATGTCGCCGCGGTAGCTCGGCAGCGTGATCCCGTCGCGGGTCTCCCCGTCCTCGCTGCGGGGCTTCGCGTACTGGCCCGCGAAGCGACCCACCCGGATCACGGGCCGGCCCCCGCCGTGGGTGAGGACCAGGCTCATCTGGAGCAGGATCTTCAGCTTGCTCGCGATCGCGTCGCTGCGGCACTCGTCGAAGGTCTCGGCACAGTCCCCGCCCTGCAGCAGGAACCGCCGCCCCTCCTCGGCGTCCGCCAGCTGGGCGCGAAGGGACTCGATCTCCCAGCTGGTGACCAGCGGCGGCAGGCGGGCCAGATCCGCCACCGCCGACCGCAGGGCCCCCGCGTCGGGCCACGTCGGCTGCTGCCGGGCCGGGAGGCGCTGCCAGCTCGAGACGCTCCATTCGCTTGGGGGGTGGGCGGCGGTCATGGTGAAACCCGGTCAGGGGAGAATGCGGGCGACAGGACTTGAACCTGTACGGGTTTGATCCCACTGGAACCTAAATCCAGCGCGTCTGCCATTCCGCCACGCCCGCCTGGCCGAGGCGAGGCGATGCTAGCACCGCGGCAGGACATTCCCGCGTGATCCGCGGGAATGCCGATAGCATCGGGTCGGCGGAACGGACGCCCGAGGCAGAACCGTGGCAGGAAACCTCTCCCAGCTCTTCGCGCGGATCATCCTCTGCGTGGTCTACCTGCCCGCAGGCGTGCACGGCCTGCTGTCGATGGAGACCTTCGAGCCCGCCGAGATCGAGCGGCTCGAGGCCATGGGCAGCCCGGGCGAGACCCTGGGCAAGGTGGTGGAGAAGGCGACGCCCGCCTCGCGACGTGCCGCCCCCGAGGAGGCCGAGTCGGGCAACCGTCGGCGATCCCTCTGTCGAACCGCGCTGCGGCTGGAGGATGCCGGCGTGCCGCAGCCCATGATCATGGCGTGGGCCATCACCCTGCTCGAACTGGCCGGCGGCGCCGCCCTGCTGGTCGGGCTCTTCACGCGACTCTTCGCCGCCCCGCTGGTGCTCATCGGGGCGTTCGAGCTCTGGACCGGGGTCTGGCCCCTGCTCGACAGCCCGCTGCCGTGGAAGTGGTCGATCGGCGATTCCCAGATGGTGGCGGCGTGGCTGGCGGCCACCCTCCTGCCCGTGTCGCTGGTGCTCGGGGGCGCCGGCAAGCCATCGATCGACGCCATGACCGGTGGCGGGCGCAAGGGCGGCAAGCCCGCGGCATCCGCCGGCTGATCCACCCCATGCCACAGGGAACCGGACCGGTGCCAGGGAGCAAGATCGACGAGGATCTGATCCGCGCGCTCGGCGGCGCGCCGCGGACCGCGAGCCGATGGCGCGCCATGAGCGCCTGGATCGCCTCGCTCGGCGTGCACGGCTTCCTGGCGGTTCTGGTCCTGCTCTTCGCGGCCACCGCGTCACGGCTGGCCAAGCCCACCGCGGCACCGCCGGCGCTCGTGATGGACTTCCAGTCGCCGGTGTACGCCCCCACGGCTGCGCTCGCCCGAGGGCCCGCCACCGCGGAGCCCGCCGCCCCCGTGCCCGCCGCCAGCGATGCTCAGCGCGAGGCGCTGCAGCAGGCGGCGGATCGCGCCCTGGCGGCCATCCGCGCGTCCGCTGCGCCGCTCTCGCTCTCGGCGCATCGAGTGGGGCGACTGGGCGGCACGAGCCGGCCCATCCAGGTGGATTTCGTGGGCCTGAAGGCAAGCAATGCGCGTCGCATCGTCTACGTGGTCGATGCCAGCGGGAGCCTGGTGGGCAGCTTCCCGCAGATCGTGGAGGAACTCCGCCGGAGCCTGATGAAGCTGGATCCCCGGCAGCAGTTCGGCGTGGTCTTCTTCCAGCGCGGCGACGCGGTCATGGTGCCGCCCGGCGGCGGCCTGCAGCCCGCGACCCCCGAGGCGCTGGCGGAGGCGGTGAAGTGGATCGACGCCCGCATGATCCCCACCGGACGCAGCAACCCGCTGGCCGCCATCGAGGCCGCCATGCGACTGAAGCCCGAGATCATCTTCCTGCTCTCGGCGGACATCACCGGAGCCGGCGAGTACGAGATCTCGGAGCGGCAGCTTCTGGAGGCCGTGGACCGCCTGAACCCGAAGGACCCCGAGACGGGGATCCGCCCCGTGCGCATCCAGTGCGTGCAGTTCCTGGATCCCGATCCGGCAGGCACCCTGGAGCGGCTGGCCACCGACCACGGCGGTGCCGACGGATATCGCTACCTTGGCCGGACCGAACTCGGCCTGGACCGACCCTAGGAGAATCCGCATGTCCCCTCGCCATCTCGTCATCCCCATCGCCCTCCTGCTTCCAGCCGCCTCGGCGGCCGCGGGTCAGGGCATGGGCAGCATCTGGTTCTATACCACCGAGACCGGCGCTGACGGCACGCCTCGCATGGAGTGGGTGGGCAGCGTGATGATCTGGCTGCTCATCGCGCTGAGCGTGATGAACCTCTACCTGATCGTGTCCCTGTGGATGACCAACCGCCGGCCGCGCATCCTTCCGGAGCGATTCGCCAGGCAGGTGGAGGACATGCTGGGCGCGAGCCAGGACACCGAGGCGCTGCGGCTGGTGCAGGCGGAGGCCAGCGACTACAGCACCGTGCTCCGGTCCGCCCTGGATCAGGCCCCGGCCGGCCACGCCGCCATGCTCCGCGCGGCCGAGCAGGCCGGCGAGGAGATGGCCGTGAGGCGGTTCCGCCGCCTGGAGATGCTCAACGTGCTCGGCCAGGTGAGCCCGATGATCGGCCTCTTCGGCACGGTGTACGGCATGATCGTGGCCTTCCAGACCATCGCCGGCACGGGTGGCAACGCGGATCCCGTGATGCTGGCCTCCGGGATCGGCACGGCGCTCGTGACCACCTTCTGGGGGCTGCTCATCGCCATCCCGGCGCTGAGCGCCTATGCCTCCATCCGGAACACGGTCGATGCGGCCACGCTCGAGTGCGTGCGCCGCGTGGAGCGCGTGATCGCCCGCTTCCGACCCATGCCGTGAGGAGCATCCACGCGCGAGGTCCCGCGCGGCCCGAGGCCGCCATGACGCCGCTCATCGACATGGCGATGCTGCTCATCGTCTTCTTCGTGCTCGTGAGCCAGATCGGGGCCACGGACCACGTGCCCATGCGCCTGCCGCGACCACAGCCCAGCGCCGCCGTGCCCCCGGGGCGCGAGGCGCGTGCGGTGCTCAACGCCATCTCCGACGGCCAGGGCAACGTCCTCGCCTGGCGCTTCGCGGGCACCGACCACCCAGGTGGAGACCAGGGGATGCAGCGCGTGGCCGCCGAGGTGACCCGCACGCTGCAGGCCCAGCCCGGCGTGGAGATCCACCTGCGGGCCGACGCCGACCTGGCGTACGCCCAGATCGCGCCGGGCCTGGAGACGATCTCCCGTGCCGCGGCCGCCGCAAGCCCGAATGCGCCGGTCCGGCTCCGCGTGGCCGTGCGGCGCGAGGATGACGATGACTGACGCGGCCACGATCGTGGAGGCCCTGGCCCGGATGCGGCGAGGCGAGCTCCGCGCGGCGCCCGCCGCGCCGGCGACGGACCCCTCGCCCCGCTCGCGCCGACGCCGCGGTGGACTGGCCCTGAACCTGACGCCGATGATCGACGTCACGTTCCTGCTGCTGGTGTTCTTCGTGTGCACCACGCGCGCCCTGGAGCGGGAGAGCCTGCTGCGCGCCGACCTGACGGCCGAGGCCGGGCGCGACCCGGCCGATCCGATGGGGCTGGATGAGCCGCCGCTGCGGATCGCCATCGGACGCGAGGCGGGTCAGGTCACCGTGCGCATCGAGGCGCCCCTGCCGCAGCCCGCCAGCGTGGAGGAGCTCGTCACGCTCCTTCGCGAGCGTCGGTTCGGTCCCGGGAACCCGTCGGGGCTCTTCGCGGCCGATCAGCCCATCGAGCTTGCGCCCTCCCGTGACGCGCCCTGGGAGGACGCGGTGGCCATCTTCAATGCGGTGACCCGGGCCGGCTACACCCGCGTGGGCTTCACGAGACCCGGATGATCGCTCCACTCGCCGCCCTGCTGCTGGCCATGGCCGCGCCACCGCCCACCGCCGATGCGGCGCCGGCGCCCGCGGTCGCGAACGCGGACCCGTCCGACGCGCTGCTGGCGATCGAGGAACTTCGTCGCCGCCTTCGCTCGGAACCCACCGAGGCTGGTCAGCGCCGCACGGCCGACGAGCTGCTGAAGGCGCAGCGCGGCCTCATCAACGGCCATCCCGAGGATCCGCGACAGGCGCTCTGGATGGGCGACTATGCGGAGGACTGCTTCACGCTGGCGCTGCCCGCCGGCGGCGACGTGGATCGGGTGCTCTACGGCATCGCGGGCGCGGAGACGCGGCGACGGGTGCGCGAGATCGTGGCCGACATGCTGGGAGTGGCCGAGGAGGCGGAGCGCCGCGCGAAGGCCACCCTGTCGCTCCAGGGTGCCAAGGCGCCGCCGCGCGATATCGCCGACCGCCTGGCCAACGTGGAGCGACCCCGGCGCATTCCGCTGCTGCGCGCACTGGGCGAGGTGCTGCAGGTGGAGGTGGGCGAGTTCGAGGCCGGCAAGCGCCGAGCGCTGGCCGAGGCGGCGATCGCACGGGTGGAGACGCTGCTTCCCGAACTGGACGACCGGACCGCCAGCGTGGTGGCCCGCTATGCCGGTCTGGCGGCGGCCCGCATCGAGGACGAGCGTGCCGCGGGTCGATTGATGAAGGTGGCTCGCGATCGCGCCGGGATTGACGAGGCGCTGGTCACGCTCGCGGATCTGGCCACGCTCCGCTCCGCGGGGCTCCTGCGAGGTCCCGGTGCGGCGGTGAAGGCCGCGAGCGTGATCCGAGGCACCGGCTCCCCCGCGCGCCGTCTGGCCATGGCCGAACTCGAGGCCCGTCTCCGCCGACAGAACGAGGCGGAGCGGAGGGTGGATGGCGGCGACGCGGCAGCCGAACCCCCGCAACCGTGGACGTCGCCGTTCACCGAGATCCTGAGGAATGGCGATTCCCAGCAGGTGGCAGCCCTTCGCGACTCGGCCATCGCGCGGCTGGTCGAGATCCGGGCCGAGGGCGTGTCGCTGCCGCTGCCCGAGCCCATGGCGCTGCTGGCCGAAGTGCAGGGTCGACTCGATGCGGAGGCGGATTCGGCCGACCTGCGCCCGACGCTCGAGAAGCTTGCGGGCACCCCCGATGCCCCCGCCGTGGTTCGGGCAGGTGCGTTGCGGGCGCTGGCTCGCATGGACATGGCCGGGCAGGCCTGGGCCGAGGCCTCGGAACGCTTCCTGCGGCTGGCCACCGAGCACCCCGGGGATCCCGCCGCGGCGCCAGCGATCGCCGTGGCGGTGCAACTGGCCCGCGAGGTCGACCGTGCAGGCGATGGCGCCGACGCTCTGGCGCGCCAGCGGCTGGAGCGTTGCGTCCGCGCGGCGCTGACCGGCTTCGCGGATCATCCGGACCGTGCGCTCTGGCTGCTGGATCGCCGCGCGCTGGCCCTCGAGGCCCGGGCCGAGGATCGATCGCCGGATCTGGGGCCCGAGCCTTCCACCGCGCCATCCGTGCGCTCCGATGACGCGGTGGCCACCATGCTCCTACGCCGGGCGGCTGCCTCGGAAGCCTGGCTGCTCATGCAGGCCGGGGACATGAAGGGTGCCATGACCGTGCTTGACGGACAGCCGCCCCCCGAACGCGGCCGTGCCGCGTGGCGCCGGCTTTCGGCGCGCATCGCGGCCATGGCGGAACTCGACCGGGACCTGACCGCGGACGCCGAGATCCGATCGGCCGTCTCGGCCGATTCGACGGCCGTGGCCTCGACGGTCTCGCGTCGGGTCGGCCGACTGCTTCCGCCCCAGCGGCTTCCGGTGACGCCCGCCACCGCACCGACGCCCGACGCCGGCGCTGCACGGCGACTGGAGGCCCTGCTCCGCGCCTCGGCGTGCGAGGACGCGGTCGCCTGGATCGATGCGGCCGACCTGCTGCGTCTGCGCGGCGAACCCGTGGCCGCCCTGGCCGCCTACCAGATGGCCCTGAAGATCCAGCCCGATGTCCGCGAGGCGCTGCTTGGACAGGCCGAGGCCCTGCTTGCCGCGGGCGGGCCGGAGCGACTGGTGGCGGCCATGGCCATCCACCGGCGGCTGCTCGCCGGAAGGGACCTGGAGCCGGATGCCGCTCGGCGAGACCACGCGTGGTGGCTCAGCCAGCTGCGCCAGTTGCAGATCCTCCAGGCCTCGGATCGCTTCGATGCCAAGGCCTCCATGCGCCTCAATCGGCTGCGCGCGGTGGATCCGGATCTGGGCGGACCATCGTTCGCCGCTGCCTTCGCGGCGTTGCCGTCTCCGCAGTCACCCTGAACTCAATCGCCAGCCACGCGGTCCAGACGTTCGCCCAGGGCATGCAGGGTGGCGAAGGCCTTCGCCACATCCCACCGCTGCCGCTCACGGTCACCGGTGGAGTTGGAGATCACGCGGATCTCGCCGGCAGGCATGCCGAGCCGGCGCGCGGCATGCGCCACCGCAGCCCCCTCCATCGCCTCGGCGATCGCGCCCGTGCGACGCTCCACCTCGGCGGCCAGCGCATCGGTGCCGCTGCAGGTGGCGACCGTGGCGATCGGACCGTCGTGCCGAGGCCCCGGCACGAACCGCGTCAGCGCCGGCTCCACGGGCACGCTGTTGCCCGGGAAGTCCCCCAGCGGGAAGCCCATGGCCTGCATGTCCTGGAAGCCCGCAGGCGTCAGGAGCCCCTCCTCCATGTAGAGGCACGCCGTGGCCACCACCACCTCGCCTGGCGCGAGCATGGACGCGGGCAGCGCACCCGCGATGCCCACGCTGAGCACGCCATCGAAGGGACCCTCCTCCAGCAGCGCAGCCGTGGTCGCCGCCGCGGCGGTCACACGGCCGATGCCCGACACGATCACGTGCGTGCGCGTGCAGCCCAGCGCCTCGGCCTCCCTCGCGGTGGCGGCGACCACGAGCAGCCGCATGTCAGGCTCCGGCCCGCGCGGCGGCCAGTTCCGCGACCAGAGAGCCCACGGGCACCGGCCGCTGCGAACCGCCGTCGAGATCCTTGATCACGGCCATGCCCTGCGCCAGTTCCGCGCCGAGGATGACCGCGAAGCGTGCCCTCGACTTCGCGGCGTCTCCGAGCAGCTTGCCGACGTTGCGGGTGGCCTTCCAGTTGCCGCGGGCGTGCAGGCCGGCGCGACGAAGGTCGGTGAGCAGCCGCGGCTGCATCGCCTCGGCGGTCTCGCTGCCATCGGTGATCAGGAACGCATCCGGACGCGGCAGCATGGTCGCGGCATCCCTGGGCAGCAACCCGCGGTCCGCCAGCACCAGCCCCAGCACCACGTCGCCCATGCCGAAGCCGAAGGCGGGCATCGCCGGTCCGCCGAGGAGTTCCACGAGCCGGTCGTAGCGACCGCCACCTGCCACCGCGCGCTCGTTGCCGCTGGCTTCGTGCACCTCGAACACCGTGCCGGTGTAGTAGGCCAGGCCGCGCACGATGCCGAAGTCCCATTCGCACCAATCCGCCAGGCCCATGGCGCGAAGCTGACGGGCCAGGCCGTCGGCGCCGGCCAGCGCGTCGGCGGGCACGGCCAGCCTCGCCGCGATCGCCGAGACATCGCTGTCGACCGGCATCCGCGTGGCCGCGATGCCGTCGAAGCGTCTGCGGG
>JBILWQ010000248.1:0-3569 GCA_044369805.1 Phycisphaerales bacterium | reverse complement strand
GAGCACCCACTCGGCCTCGGTCAGGCTGCGATCCGCCTTCATCTTGTAGGGGGCCACGCCGAAGGTGTTCAGGCCGCCGATGGTGGCGCGCTTCTCGAGGATGGTGCACGCATGGCCCAGGCGCCGCAGCTCATGGGCCGCGGCCAGGCTCGCGGGTCCGGCGCCGATCAGCCCCACCTTCCTGCCGGTCGGCTTGCCCGCCTCGAAGAAGCGCCAGCCCTTCTCGAACGCCGTGTCGGTGGCGTACCGCTGCAGCTTGCCGATGGCGATCGGCGGCTGCTCGAGATCGTTGTACACGCACGCACCCACGCAGAGCACCTCGACGGGACAGACCCGCGCGCAGCTCATGCCAAGAATGTTCGATTCGAAGATGGTCTTCGCCGAGCCGTGCACGTTGTCGGTGGCGATCTTGCGGATGAACTGCGGAATGTCGATGTGCGTGGGGCAGGCGTTCACGCAGGGCGCGTCGCTGCAGAAGAGGCAGCGGTTGGCCTCGGCCACCGCCGCATCGCGCACCAGAGGAAGCTTGAAGTCCTCGAAGGCCGTCTCGGAGCGGGTGGCGGGGAGCGGTGCGGTCATGCGGGTGGCGGGAATTCCGTTGGAAATCCCGCAGTTGGAAAGGGTAACGCTTCATCGGACCGGCCGGAACCTCTCATGATTCGCTTTCCGTGAATGCCGGACCGGCGAAGCCCTTGTCGGGGGCCACGTGCGGCTCGTAGGTTGTCCGCATGGTCGAGATCACCGTTCGATACGAAGGCAACCTGCGATGCAAGGCCAC
Organism: Phycisphaerales bacterium; assembly: GCA_044369805.1. Classification (GTDB taxonomy): domain Bacteria; phylum Planctomycetota; class Phycisphaerae; order Phycisphaerales; family SM1A02; genus SYAC01. The sequence continues at coordinate 2,791 of JBILWQ010000248.1, read as the reverse complement.
CCACGGCCCGAGCGGCAGCACGCTGCTGACCGACGCCCCCAAGGACAACCACGGCAAGGGCGAGGCCTTCTCGCCCACCGACCTGCTGGCGGCGGCGCTGCCGAGCTGCATCATGACCATCATGGGCATCGTGGCGCAGCGACATGGCCTGGCTCTGGAAGGGATGAACGCCACCACGCAGAAGGTGATGGCCACCGACCCGCCTCGCCGCATCGCCAGCCTGAAGACGGTCGTTCGCGTGCCGCTTCCGGCCGATCACCCGCAGCGGCAGCAGCTGGAGAACGCCGCCCACACCTGCCCGGTGCACAAGAGCCTGTCGACCGGCATCGATGCCTCGATCGACTTCGTCTGGACGGGGTGATGGAACTGGACACGGCTATCCTTCCACACTGATGCGTCCGTCCACTTCCATGTCGATCCGTCTGCTGCTGGTGGCATGCACGCTGCTTGCCGTGGCGTGCGGCTCCGCCCAGAAGAAGCAGACCATCGCCGAGAAGGCCAACCTGCTCGACAAGACCCTGTCCCAGCAGCAACTGGATCTGCTGTCGAACGCCTTCGCGGACCGCTACTTCACGCTCATGCTCTCGGCGAGCGAGCGCGTGATGCGCGACAACCCCGATGTTCAGCAGCGACGCATCATGAATGGCCTGCGGCTGCTGGGGGTGAGCAGCATGTACGACATCGCCACCAGCCCGGACACGGTGACCCAGCTGGTGGACCAGCTGGTGGTGGTGACGCTGCAGAACTACTTCTGGGTCGATTCGGGGCGATCGCGGGCCATCTGGGGGGCCCGGGCCCAGTTCCTTGAACAGAACCTGCGACGGGCGCGCGAGGACATCTGGGAGATCGCCGCGCGGGTGTTCACGCAGGACCAGCTGGATGAGCTGGACATGCTCATCGCGAACTGGTGGTACACGAACGGCGGAACCGAATTCGTGGCCTATGTGCGCTTCTCGGATGTGGCGGCGTCGCGAGGCTCGTCGCTGATCGAGGAAGTCAAGGGTGGCGGTGGCCTGCTGGAGCCGCTCGATCGCGCGACCGAGCAGGTGGCCCAGGCCAACTACGCCCTGGAGCGATCGTTCTTCTGGGCCAAGCGCGTGCCGCTGTTCGCGGGCTGGAAGATTCAGGCCATCACCTACGACTTCCTGGTCATGCCGGAATCGCAGCGGCTGCTGCAGAACATCAACAACGTCAGCGACATGGCGGCCGGCATGCCCGACATGCTGGCCAGCAAGGGCGATCTGGGCAAGGAACTGCTGGCGCAGTACCGCGAATCGATCGTGGCCACGGGGCAGTTGCTCGACAAGGTGGGGCCGCTCACCACCAGCACGCAGGCCATCCTGCGCGATTCCGACTCGGCCATGAAGAGCGTGACCGAGGCTCTGCGCATCGTGCAGGCCATGCAGCAGGCCAGTGCCGCAGCCAATGCCGGAGCTCCGCCAGCCAAGCCGGTCGACCTGAAGGAATACGAGAGCCTGCTGAACGAGGTGCACAGGAACCTGGTCGCCGCGAACGACCTGCTGGGCACCACCAACAACCTCACCCAGGAGGAGCGTCTGGCGGCGGCGCTGAAGCCCGTCGAATCGCTCATCCAGATGCGCATCCGCGAGGTCCAGGGTGCCACCGACGAGATCACCAGCCGCCTGATCTGGCGCATCGCTGCCCTGGTGGGCGCGGTGCTGGCGGCGCTCTTCCTGTTCCATGTGTGGAAGCGGAGGCACGCCTCATGACGGGATTCCGGACAGCCATCATCTCGCTTGCCATGACGTGCGTGGCGTTGGCGCCGCAGGCCGTTTCGCCGGCAGCCAGGCCTGCCGCGGCCGATTCGCAGGCCACGTCGTCGCCCACGCCCTCGGCGGCCCCCGCGGGCGCTTCCGCGGTGCAGGGCTGGTACACGCCGGAGGTGTCGGCGGCCGTGGCCCGGTTCCCGCAGTACGCGGCCAAGTCGCCACCCTTCACCGGCGCGATGCGCATCGTGGGGTCGAACGCCATGGCGCCGCTTCTCACCAGTTTCGCCAGCAGCTACGAATCGATGTACCCCGGCGTGAAGGTGACGGTCAAGCAGGGGGGCAGCTCCAAGGGCCTGGATGCACTGAAGGCGGGGCAATGCGACATGGCCGCCGTCTCTCGCCAGCTCACTGCCACGGAGATCGCTGAACTGGAGTCCGCCAGCGGCCTGAAGGTGTTCGAGGTGCCGGTGGCGCTCGACGCCACGTGCATCTTCGTGAACGCCGACAATCCGCTGCCGGGCATCACCCGCGACCAGCTCAACGGCGTCTTTGCCATCACGCACAGCATGACGAAGGATCCGATCATCCGCTGGAATGATCTGGATCCCAAGTCGCCCCTGGGCGACGAGTTCATGCCCATCTACGTGTTGCCCATGACGCATGGCACCATGCAGCGATTCCGGGAGTTCGCCATGCCCGGCGAGGAGTTGCAGACGGTCCTCAGGTACTTCGAGCCCGGCCCCAGCTCCGTGGTGAACGCCTGCTGTGCCTACCCGAACGCCATGGGAATCTCCGGGTACGCCAATCGACAGCCGAGGGCGCGCATGCTGCCGGTATCCGAGGGTCTGGGCAAGCCGTTCGTCTCGCCCAGCTTCACCACCATCCGTGACCACAGCTACCCGATGTGGCGGCCGCTGAACCTGGTCGTGCTGGCCGCTGACGCCGAGCAGGTGCCGCCGCTGGCCCTGGACTTCCTGAAGTTCACCTGGTCAGAGTCCGGTCAGGACACCTGCGCCACGCTGGGCGTGGTGGTGGTGGACATCGACCGTGCGCCGGACCTG
>JBILWQ010000027.1:0-12407 GCA_044369805.1 Phycisphaerales bacterium | reverse complement strand
CGCCGAACCTCTTCGCAATCCAGCTGGTCATGGAGTTCTGATGCGGATCACACCTGCCTTCTCGGCCTCGCTCGCACTTGCCTGCCTGGTGTGCTGCAAGGGACAGCCCGAGCGCGTGGCCAGCCTGGAACTGGCCGGCGACTGGCGCAACGAGCAGGGCGCCACCATCTCGTTCCAGCCCACCGGCCTGGTCTCCTTCGACCGTCCATCGCCCAAGGCCCGCCCCGCGTCCGGCGAGTACACCTTCGATGGCCAGCGCGTGACCCTGATGTTCCGCCCCGAGTCCCGGTGGTGCAGCGGCGATGACGGCGTGTACGAAGTGCGACTGGAGCCAGGGGCGTTCGAGGCCACGGTGGTGAGCGATGCCTGCCAGGAGCGCGAGCGACTGATGCGGGGGCGCTGGCAGCGGGTGGAGCGTCGGCGCTGACCGTGCACGTACACTGACGGAATGCCGCATGGACGCGACATCCTCAACAATCCGCGGCTGAACAAGGGCACCGCGTTCACCGACCAGGAGCGTGACGCGCTGGGGCTGCAGGGACTTCTGCCCGATGGCGTGGCCTCGCCCGAGGCGCAGGTGCTCCGCGTGCGGCGACAGCTGCAGCAGTGCACCACGGATCTGGACAAGTACGTCTACCTGAACGAGCTGGCCGATCACAACGAGCGGCTCTTCTACAGGTTGCTTCGGCAGGAGCCCGCGGAACTGATGCCGCTGGTCTACACCCCCACGGTGGGCGAGGCGTGCCAGAAGTTCGGGCACATCCTGCGCCGGCCGCGCGGGCTCTACGTGGGCCTGAACCGAAGGGGGCGCGTGCGCCAGGTGCTCGAGAACTGGCCCGAGGAGGACGTGCGGCTGATCGTGGTCACCGATGGCGAGCGCATCCTGGGGCTGGGCGACCAGGGCGTGTGCGGCATGGGCATTCCCATCGGCAAGCTGGCGCTCTACTCTGCCTTCGGGGGCGTGCCGCCGCACTGCACGCTGCCGGTCACGCTGGACGTGGGCACGAACAACGAGGCCTTCCTGGAGGATCCGCTCTACCCGGGACTGCGGCACCGGCGCGTGTCGGGGCCCGAGTACGACGACTTCGTGGAGGAATTCGTGCAGGCGGTGCAGCAGGCCTTCCCGCGGTGCTGCATCCAGTTCGAGGACTTCACCAACCGAACCGCCATTCCGCTGCTCGACCGCTACCGCGACCGCGTCTGCTGCTTCAACGACGACATCCAGGGCACGGCGGCGGTGGCGGTGGCGGGCATGCTGGGGGCGTGCCGCATCCGGGGCGACCGGCTGCGCGACCACCGCATCGTCTTCTACGGCGCGGGCAGCGCGGCGATCGGCATCGCGGATCTCTGCTGCCTGCAGATGACGCGCGAAGGGGCATCCATGGCGGAGGCCCGCACGCGATGCTTCCTGATGAACTCCAAGGGGCTCGTCACGCCGCAGACCCCCGGCCTGACCGAGCATCAGCAACCGTATGCGCACGCGAATCCGCCCATGCGGGCGCTGCTTGAGGTGGTGCAGGCCGTGAAGCCCACGGCGATCGTGGGCGTGAGCACGGTGGCGGGGGCGTTCACCGCCGAGGTGATCCGCGAGATGGCGAGGCTGAACGATCGGCCGGTCATCTTCCCGTACTCCAATCCCACCTCCAGGAGCGAGTGCACCGCGCGCGACGCGATCGAGCACTCCGACGGTCGCGCCATCTTCGCCAGCGGCAGCCCGTTCCCGCCGCTGCACCATCGCGGCAAGCTCTTCGTGCCCGGTCAGGGCAACAACGTCTACATCTATCCCGCGGTGGGCATGGCCGTGTACTGCACGCAGGCCACGCGGGTGACCGACGAGATGTTCCTGCGCGCCGCGGAGAGCCTGGCGGCGCAGGTGACCGAGGAGGACCTGCGCGTGGGCCTGATCTATCCGCCCGTGGCGGAGATCCACCCCACCCTGGTGAACGAGGCCGTGGACGTGGCCACGCTCATCTTCGATCGAGGATTGGCGCGGGTGCCGCGGCCGGCGGACATCGGCGCCTGGCTGCGGGCGCAGGTCTACGACCCCTCCTACGCCTGAGGCCGGTCGCGCCAGGCCAGCAGCCGCAGCCCGTTGATCACCACGGCCACCGTGCTGCCCTCGTGCATGATCACGGCAAGCGTGGTGTTGACCAGCCCCGCGAGCGTGAGCGGGATCAGCAGCAGCACCATGCCCATGCTCACCAGCACGTTCTGGCGGATCACGGAGCGCGCGAAGCGAGCCAGGGCCACGGTCAGGGGGATGCGGTCCAGATCGTCCGCCATCAGGGCCACATCCGCGGCCTCGAGCGCCACATCCGTGCCGCCGCGTCCCATGGCCACGCCGACGGTGGCCATGGCCAGCGCCGGGGCGTCGTTCACCCCGTCGCCCACCATGGCGATGGTGCCATGCCTCTGGAGCAGCGATCGGACATGCTCGATCTTGTCCTCGGGAAGCAGCTCGGCCTGGACCTCATCCACGCCCACCGAGCGAGCCACCTGCTCGGCCACGGCCCGTCGATCGCCCGTGAGCATGATCACGGGCCGAATGCCGAGCGAGTGCAGTCTCGCGATGGCCCGTGCGGCTTCCGGGCGAGGCCGGTCGCTCAACGCGATGGCCCCCTGCAGCACGCCGCCGTGGATCACCGCCACGATGGTGTGACCCTCGCGGTCCAGCGCATCCAGGCGTACGCGGATGTCCGCGGGAACCGCCGCACCGCGCTCGGCCAGCAGGCGGGGGGAACCCGCCTCCAGGGGCCGCCCATCGAGCATGCCCTGCAGGCCCTTGCCCGGGATCGCGGTCACGGCGCTCGCCTCGAGCCGGGGGCCGCTCTCGGTCGCCGCCACGATGGCGCGAGCGATCGGGTGCTCGCTGCGACGCTCGAGCGCGGCCGCCAGCGCGAGGAGCGTTGGCTGCTCCACCCCCGGCGCCGTGACCACCGCCACCACCTGGGGGCGACCCGCCGTGATGGTGCCGGTCTTGTCCATGGCGACGGCGCGGATCTCCGCCAGGCTTTCCAGATGCAGCCCGCCCTTGATCAGCACACCGGACCGGGCCGCGCGGGCCACACCCGCCAGCACCGCGGCTGGCGTGCTGATGGCGAGAGCGCAGGGACTTGCACCCACCAGCATGGCGATGGCCCGCAGCAGCGATTCGTCGAAGGGCAGCCAGCCCAGCAGGGGAGGCAGCGCCAGGGCGGCCAGCGTGCCGACCACCACGCAGGGCACGTAGATGGCCGTGAACCGTTCGGCGACGCGCTGCGTGCGACCCTTCTGGTGCTGCGCCTCCTCCACCAGGCGGATCATCCGCGCCATGGTCGAATCCTGGGCGTGGCGGCTCACCGTGATCTCCAGACTGCCGTCGCCGTTCACCGTGCCGGCGAAGGCCTCGTCGCCCGGTGACTTCTCCACGGGCACGCTCTCCCCGGTGATGGGGCTCTGATCCACCGCGCCAGAACCGGCGTGCACGCGGCCATCCGCCGGCAATCGCTCGCCTGGACGGACCAGGATCACGTCGCCCGGTGCAAGCCGCTCCACCGGCACTTCCTCCTCGCCGGAGGCCGTGCGACGGCGCGCCACGCGCGGTGCCAGCTGGCCCAGGGCACGGATCGCCTTCCGTGCCTGCCCCATGGCGTAGTGCTCCAGGGCGTTGCCCAGCGCAAAAAGGAAGAGCAGCAGCCCGCCGTCCACCCAGCGACCGATCCATGCGGCGCCGATGGCCGCCACCACCATGAGGAAGTCGACATCCAGATGCAGGCGGACCGCCAGTCGCAGGCCCCGGATGAATGCCGTGCTGCCGGCGATCAGGTAGGCGGCCACGAAGAGCAGTCGCTGGGCCTCCCAGGGCCCGGGCAGCCAGCTGTGCTGCATGCACCACGCCGCCGCCAGACACGCTCCCGCCGCCACCGGCACCAGAAGTCCAGCCAGCCCGCCTTCGTCGTCGGTCGCATCGGTGGCGTGATCGTGCGCATGGACGGACACGAGATGGAAGATAGCCGTGCGGCGATAGCATGTCCGCGATGGAACCGTTCCACTTTCCTCCGCCGACGCCCAGCGACCTTGGTGACCGCGAGGTGCCGCGGGATGGCCATGCCCTCGATGGAGTCCGCGTGGCGCTCATGATCACGGGCGGCATCGCGGCCTTCCGCACGCCGGCGCTGGCGCGGGCCCTGCGTCGGCAGGGTGCCACCGTGACCGCCTTCTGCAGTGAGGAAGCGCTGCGCTACGTGACCGCGGACGCGCTGGAGTGGAGCACGGTCAATCCCGTGGTCACGCGGCTTTCCCCGCACGCGGAGCATCTCTCGGACTCGTCGCCCTTCGATGCCTACCTGGTCGCGCCCGCCACCGCGGCCACCCTTGGACGCATGGCCTGGGGCATCGCCGAGGGCGTGATTGGCGCCACGCTCGCGTCCGCCATCGGCCGTCTGGAGCGCGGACAGACCCGGGTGCTGGTGGCCCCCACCATGCACGGATCCATGCACAGCAGCATCCTGGTCGACAACCTGGAGCGGCTGCACCGGATCGGGGTTCGGGTGATTCCCCCGCGCGACGCCTATGGCAAGCACAACCTGCCCGAGGATGCCGTGCTGGTCGACGAGGTCCGTCGGGCCATGAGCCGCGCGATCCGCACCGATGGCGCGAACGCCGGAAACCATGAAGGCGTGAAGCGATCATGAATCCCCTGAACCATGTGGCCTGTCTGGCGCTGCTGGTGACCTCGGCCCTGGCCCAGCATGCCGTGCCGCCCGCATCGCCTTCCGCGGCACCGGCGCCCGCCGTGAACGCGATCACGGAGACGCTCGTGCTGCAGAGCCCGCTGCCCACGGTGGCACCCGCGTTCGGCAACGTGCTCGAGTTCGCCGGCGATCGCCTGGTGGTCACCGGTGCGGTGTTGCCGCGGCAGCCTGGCAGCGATGGTCAGATCGTGACCTTCCAGCCCCAGCCGGACGGCGCATGGAAGGCACAGCCGCAGATGCCGCAGGTGGCGGGTCTCATGCCCGGCGACTTCGCGCTGCAGCGACTGGCCGTGAGCGCGGACACGCTTGTCACGCCGATCGTTCGTCGACAGGGATCGGGCGAGCTCGCCTGGTTCGCCCGCACCGACGGTCCCGAGGCATGGCGTTCGGGTGGCACGATCAAGGCGCCGCCCGGGCAGCGGCGCATGAACTTCGGCGGAGCGATCGCCATGAGCGGCGACCTGCTGGCGGTGGGTGAGGTGAGCGTGCGGCCCAACATGAAGGAGGCCGACTACCTGACCTGCCCGAAGGTCTACCTGTTCCGGCGCACCGCCAACGGGTGGGAGCCGCAGGGTTCCCTGCAGCGGTACGAGGCGAAGAAGCCCTGGTGGTTCGGCTGCTCGCTGGCCATGGATGGCGACACCCTGGCGGTGGGGTACCCCACGTTGCTCAAGCCCTTCCGCTCCGAGCAGGCGCTCGGTTCGCTGGACGTGCCCATGGTCTGCGTCTATCGGCGCGATGCCACCGGCTGGAAGCTGGAGCAGGAGGTTCCCTCCAAGGGTGGTGGTCAGTGGCTGGGATTCGGCAACCGCATCGCGTTGAAGGGCGACCTGATGGTGGTCCATTCCATCAATCCGTTCGAGGAGGGGGTGGACGTGCTGGTCTATCGGCGGGTGGACGGGAAGTGGCTGCCGGAGGGACCGTTGAAGCCCGCAGGTGGCGTGAGCTCGGGTCGGGGATTCGGCTTCACGCTCGCCATCATGGGCGAGGCGATCCTGGTGGGCGATGTCAGCGCCGTCGAGGGCGATGACGCCTCGGGTCGGGTCTTCGTCTTCCGCAGGCAGGGCGAGGCCTGGACCGAGGTCGCTCGACTGAAGCCGTCGGTGAAGTGCATGCCGCGCTCCTTCGGAAGCGGTCTTGCGGTGAAGGCCCCGTGGGTGGCCGTGGGCCACGTGCGGAACGAGGCATCCGGCATCGAGCCCGGCGGCGCCCTGATGTTCAGGCTCGATCCGGCGATCTGGGACGCCGCCCGGCCCGCCCCCTGAGCCGCGCGATCACTTCCACTGGCGCACGCTGAACGCGGCCATGAGCAGGCCCGCGGCGATCTCGAAGCCGTGCTCCCAGTCGTGGTGCCGCCACTCCGGCGGCGCCACCGGGTTCAGCATGGCGGCGAGGAAGGCCAGGATGCCGCACCAGGCCGCGCTGCCCTGGCGAGCGCACTGCACCGAGACGATCACCAGCACCCCGAAGATGCCGGGCCGGATCCACTGGTCGAGCGCTCCGAGGGAGAGCCGGGCAAAGAGGCCGAACTCGACCGAGCCGAGCACCACGAGCCACGCACCGGCGACCGCGATCGTCACAAGCCACCATCGAGCCATGCGCGAAGCATAACGATGGTTGTCCGGGGCTACACTCGCGTGCGGAGATCGCCATGGCCAAGACCGTCGTCGCTCTGTTGCAGCATGCCGCACCCCCGAACGAGCCCCGCGCCAGCGTGCTGGCGCGCGTGGAACGCATGGCCCGCGAGGCAGCATCGAGAGGCGCCCGCATCCTCTGCACCCAGGAACTCTTCTGCGGACCGTACTTCTGCCAGGTGGAGGATTCGGCCCGCATGGACCTGGCCGAGTCCGTGCCCGGGCCCACGACGGAGTTCCTGGGCCGACTCGCCCGCGAACTTCAGGTGGAGATCGTGGGATCGCTCTACGAGCGCCGGGCGCCCGGCCTCTACCACAACACCGCCGTGTTCATGGATGCACGCGGCGGGCTGGCCGGCCGCTATCGCAAGATGCACATTCCTGACGATCCGCGCTACTACGAGAAGTTCTACTTCACGCCGGGCGACCTGGGCTGGCAGGCGGTGCAGGGCCGCGATGCGAAGGTGGGCATGCTGGTCTGCTGGGACCAGTGGTACCCCGAGGCCGCCCGCCTGACCGCGCTGCAGGGCGCCGAGATGCTTCTCTATCCCACCGCCATCGGCTGGTGGCATGGCGAGACCCCGCGCGACCGGAAGCAGCAGCGAGAGGCCTGGCAGCTCATGCATCGCGCGCATGCCATCGCCAACGGCATCTGGGTGGCGGCCGTGAACCGGGTGGGACGCGAGGACGACCTGGAGTTCTGGGGGGGCAGCATGCTGGTGGACCCGGGCGGCGAGGTGGTCTGCGAGGGCAGCGCGGACCGCGAGGAGGTGCTGGTGGCCGAGGTTGACCTGGGCCGCATCGAGGAGCTCCGCCGCGGTTGGCCATTCCTTCGGGACCGCCGCATCGACGCCTATGGTGGCCTCATGCATCGCTACGGGGACGGGGCATGAGCGTGGCCGGCGCTCCGCAGGTCCGCACGGATCTCAGCGCGGCCAGCCAGGGCTTCCGCATGCCGGCGGAGTGGGATCCGCTGGCGTGCGTGTGGCTGGTGCGTCCGCACAACGAGGAGACCTGGCCGGGTTGCCTGCCGCAGGCGCAGGCCGAGTGGGACGCCTGGCGGCGGGCCATGGAGCCCGTGGTTCGGGTGCGCACCACCGACGAGCTGGGCATTCCCACGAACGACTCGTGGATCCGCGACTTCGGTCCCGTGTTCGTGAGGGACGCGGGGGGCCGCGTGGCGGCGCACTCGTTCACCTTCAACGGATGGGGGGGCAAGTACGAGGTGCGTTCGCTCGATGATGCCGTGCCGGATCGTCTGGCGTCCACGCTCGACATGCCCATGTGGCGGCACGACTTCGTGCTGGAGGGCGGAAGCATCGACAGCAACGGCCATGGATCGTTGCTGACCACGCGGCAATGCCTGGAGAACGCCAACCGGAATCCCGAGGCTGGCGGCATGGGCATCGAGCGCATGCTCTGCGAGGCGCTGGGCGTGACGAACCTGATCTGGCTGCCCGGAGGCATCGAGGGCGACGACACGGATGGTCATGTGGATGACCTGGCCCGCTTCGTGCGGCGTGACCGGGTGGCGGCGGTCCGCGCTCCGGCAGGCCATCCGGATCATGACATGCTGGAGGCCAACTGGAGGGCGCTGAAGGCCGCTCGCGACGAGCGTGGGCAACCGCTCGAGCTGGTGGAACTGCCGTGTCCCGAGCCGCGTCATCACGCCTTCCCGGCCGACCGCTTCGGGCCCGGGGGCACGCGCATGGTGCCGGCCAGCCACGCCAACTTCCTCTTCGCCAATGGACATGTCTTCGTGCCCGCCTTCGGTGGTGCCAGCGACGAGATCGCGTGCCGGCGACTGGAGGAGGCGAGCGGATGCCGCGCGGTCCCGGTGATGGCGCGCTGGCTGGTTGTGGGGCTGGGCAGCCTGCACTGCCTGAGTTGCCAGCAGCCCGCCGCGACCGCGTGATGGGCGGCTCGCCGCCCAGGCCCCGTCGGCGCGTCTGGCGATGGATCGTTGCATCGCTGGTGGTGCTGGTGGGCGCGGGCGTGGTGGTCTGGAACTCGCCGCGGTTGCTCGTACCGCTGGCCATGCGAGTGGCCTACATGGTGCAAGGCGTGACCGACCGCGAGGTGCAGGTGGAGGGACGATCGTGGGGCTACCTGGCGCGGGGTCCCGAGGATGGTCGGCCGCTGCTGCTGATCCATGGGTTCGGCACCAGTCGCGAGGCCATGATGAGCCTGATGCCGTGGATGGAAGAATCGCATCGTTGCGCGGCGCCGGACCTGCCCGGCTTCGGCCAGCACGAATTCCACGAGGGACAGCCGCACGATGCCGACTTCTACGTGGACCAGCTCATCGCCTTCACGCAGGCGCTCGGCTGGACGCGATTCGACGTGATGGGCACCAGCATGGGCGGCGCGCTGGCCACGCGCCTGGCGGCCCGTCATCCGGATCGGGTCGAGCGTGTGGTGCTGCTGGCCCCGGCGGGTGTGCGGGCGCCGAAGTCCAACGCCTTCATGCAGGCCGTGGACCGCGGCGAGAATCCGCTGGACATCGCCAGCGAGGCGGATCTCGACCGGGTGATCTCGCTGGTGTTCGAGGAGCCACCACCCATGCCGTGGCAGTTCCGCGCCTTCCTGGCGGGTGAGGCGATGCGCCGAAGGCCGGCGACGCTCCGCATCGTGGATGCGATCAAGCCATTCCTGCTGCAGGGTGTCGAGGCCGACCTGCCGATGGTGCTGGCGCCGACGCTGGTCGTGTGGGGCGATCGGGACCGCGTGACGGACCCAAGCATGCTGAGGACCTTCCTGGCGGGACTGCCGCGCGGGACAGCGGCCCTGATCCCAGGCGCGGGGCACGTGGTCTTCGCCGATCGGCCCGAGGAGGTCCGGCGTACGGTGGTCCCGTTCCTCAGGGGCGAGGCGGATCCGCCGCGGGCCTCGCCATGATGGCAACGGGGGATCCGTTGAACAGGACCTAGGATCGGCCCCATGACTCCAGAGGCACTGGCCACGAGTGCGGCGGTCGAGACCCTCTCTGATCCGGAGAGGTTCCTGGTGGAGCTGGCCCGCGACCTGCACCGCTTCGGCACGCCGGCGCACCGGCTCGAGGAGCAGGTCTCGCGGTGCGGCGCGCGTCTGGGCGTGCCCACCACCATGTTCAGCCTGCCCACCTTCCTGGCGCTGGCATTCGGGCCCCTGGATCGGCAGCGGGTGGTGAACCTGCGGGTGGATCCCGGTTCGGTGGATCTGGGCCGCCTTCACGCCATCGAGTCGATCCAGCGACGTGTGCTGCATCGGGAACTCTCTCCCGTGGATGGTGCCGAGGCCCTTCGAGAACTGGGGGCGCGCCCGCCACGGTACGGCCACGGGCTGGTCTGGCTGGCCTACGGGCTCTCCGCCATGGCGGCAACGCGTTTCCTGGGAGGTGATCTGGAGGACGCGTTGGCGGGCGGCGTGACCGGACTCCTGGTGGGTGCGCTCATGGTGCTGCTGTCGGCTCGCGGTGAGCGGGCGGCGCTGGCGGAGTTCCTGGCCGGTGTCGTGGCCACGCTGGGCGCCTGGTCACTCACGTGGATCATGCCGCCCATCTCGCTGAGCGCCGTGACGCTGGCGGCCCTGGTCGTCCTGCTTCCGGGATTCTCGCTCACGCGCGCGCTGATCGAGCTGGCCACGCGCAACCTGGCCAGCGGCAGCAGTCGCTTCATGGGCGCGGCCATGACGCTGGTGGCGCTGGGCTTTGGTGCTGCGATTGGCGAGCGAATCGTGAGCCAGCTTCCGCTGGCGCCCATGGAGCCTCCCATGCCGCCGCCCGGATGGCTGGGCATGCTGCCCGCCGTGGTGCTGCTCTCGCTGGCCACGGTGATCCTGCTGCAGGCCCGGTGGCGCGACTGGGGACCCATGCTGGTCGCGGCGATCCTGGGCCTCTTCGGCTCCCGAGCCGGGGCCAGTGTGCTGGGCCCCGAACTGGGCGTGTGCATCGGCGCCTTCGTGGTGGGCATCGCCGGCAACATCTACAGCCGGGTGCGCCGGCGCCCGGCGGTCACGCTGGTCGCGCCCGGACTCTTCCCGCTGGTGCCGGGCTCGTTCGGCATGCGGGGCACGGTCATGCTGTTCATGGACAGCCCCAGCCGCAGCGCCACCTGGGCGCTCACCGCGCTGGTGATCGCCGGCGCCCTGGTCGCCGGGTTGCTGGCCGCGAACGTTTTCGTGCCGCCCCGGCGGAGCGCCTGAATCAGCGCATGCCGTCGATGGCGGAGGTGAGCGACAGGGCGCCCGGGGGTGCCTTCACCTTGCCGTCGAGGATCTCGGCCATGGTGGCCGAGCCGTACGCGGCGGTGTTCACGTCCTTGGCCGGGCTGTAGTTCAGGCCGCCGAGCTGCAGGCCCCCGTACAGGCCCGCGCCGGCGATGAACGCCTTGTACTGCGCACTGGAGGACCGCGTGTTGCCGGTGGCGCTGCCGCCGGTGCCCTCACCAACCGCGAGCAGCTGCATGCCGCCTCGTGCGAAGTCCTGCATGCAGCCATCGTCGTAGAAGACCACGATGAAGTGCTTGACCTGGCCACCCAGCTGCAGGCCGATCGAGCCCGCGGCCGCGTCCACCGCGAACGGGGCACCCCAGCCGGAGTCGACCTTCTTGAGCAGCAGGCCGCCGCCACCCTCACCACCAATGCCGACGCCGCCCTGGCCCACGCTCATGATGGCGATGCCCTTCATGTTCTTCAGGTCATCCTTCTTCGGGGCCTCGGCCGAAGCGGTCACCTTGGCCAGATCCACGCGGGCGTCCGAGATTCGCGACGCCATGGTGGAGGCGCCGCAGCCGATGGGCAGCAGGGCAGCGCAGGCGAGCAGGACCGTGGTGAACGCGCGGCGGAGCAGGAAGGGATTCATGGAGCGGGCAGCATACGGAGCCGGGGTGAATCCCGCAGGTCCGATTCCGCTTCATCCGGCCGGCCCGAATCCGGCAGAGTGAGGGCGGTTGGGCAGGGGCCGAACCCGATCAGCAGCGAGCCGATGTCGCCCGCATCCACCATGCCGCTGCCATCGAGATCCGCCGGACCGCCGGCCTGCCCGAAGGCCAGCAGCAGCGAGCCGATGTCGCCCGCATCCACCATGCCGCTGCCATCGAGGTCGCCCGGACAGCACGTGGCGGTGAGGTCGCAGAGGCGGACCGTCACGAACTCGGCGGCCTCGAGCAGGCCGTCGCCGTCGCCTGCGGGGCACTGCTGCGCGGCGACCAGGGCGCCACCGTTGGCATTCCCGTACGGCGCTGCCGCCAGCAGCACCTCATCCGGCATGCTGCCGAGCAGTTCGCGCAGGTTGATGGTGCCTTCAAGGACCCCGCCGTTGGCACCGGTGAAGGCCGCCTTGGTGGCCGCGAAGGTCTGGCTCTGCGCCGCATCGAACCAGCCGCAGAAGCCGTTGTCGTTCTCGTCGGCCAGGAAGGCCTTCCAGGCCATGGCCTGACCACCCTTGGACCAGGGCGAGGCGGTCAGGGCACCGGCCTGGTCCGCCAGCAGCAGGAACACGTCGCTGCCCTCCCCGGCATCCTGGGTGGCCACGTAGAGCACATCGCCCTGCAGGCCGGCCCAGAGGGTGCGGCCTGAGACGGTGGCAACCGCCGTGGCGGAGGCATCGAGCGTTCCGTTCATCTGCCAGGTGATCGCCGTGCCGCCCTCGACCGTGAAATGCCAATCCTGACCGCCATTGTTGTCCCACGTGCTGCCGCCATCGTTGAAGACCACATCGAGTTGCGTGGCCGTGCTTGGCACCGCCACGGTGCAGCTCCAGCTGCCCGTGGACGACCTGGTCATCGTGACATCGGGGGAAAGCACCGAGGCCCACGCGTTGAAGCCGACATGCGCCTTCACCATGCTCGCCGAGGCGAGCGCACGACCGGCCGGGTTGTAGGTGATGGTCACGTTGGCGTTGGCCTCCACGGGGGAGGGCGAGGTCGCGACGACCGCGCCGCCGCCACCACCGCCACCGCCACCGGTTCCATCGGAGTCACCCACCCAGACGTGCTGGATCGGGCTGCGCTTCACGTTGCCCCGACTGTCGGTCGCTTCCACGTAGTAGTCGAGAAGCTTG
>JBILWQ010000274.1:0-3253 GCA_044369805.1 Phycisphaerales bacterium | reverse complement strand
CGCGGCGTGCGCGCCATGGCCAAGGATGCGGAACTTGTGGCGTTCCTCGACGACGATGTCGAGCTGGACCCCGACTACCTGCGAGTCGTGGCGGAGACCTTCGCGGCGCATCCGGATCTCGTGGCGGCAAACGGCGACCTGATCGCCGACGGCGGGCCCACGCAGCGGTTCTCCCGCAATGAGGCGCGAGCCATGCTGGAGCGCCGGGCGGCCGAGCGGCCCGTCGAGGCCAATCGCTGGCTGATCGATTCCGGAAGGATCCACGGGTGCCACTTCACCGTTCGCCGGTCGGTCTTCGAGACCCTCGAGTTCGACGAGCGGCTGCCGCTCTACGGGTGGCTCGAGGACGTCGACCTGGGGCGCAGCTGCAGGAAGCTCGGGCGGGTCGGTTGCATCGGAGGTGCCAGGCTCGTTCATCTGGCGCACAAGGGCGGGCGGACATCCGGTCTGCGCTACGGCTTTTCCCAGGTGATGAATCCTGCCTATCTACGGTCCAAGGGCAATTACACCCTGCGTGAGTGCCTGAAGAACTGGCGGCTGGCGCTCGCGTCGAACCTCGTGGGCGCTGGGACGCTCAGCCGCATGAAGTTCGAGCGGCTGCAGGGAAACCTCATCGCCTTCGGGATGCTCATGCGCGGCAGAATCGACCCGGAGCACGTCACGCGGCTTGGTCGACGCGAGCCCAGGTCCTAGGGCGCGGCTGACGAGAATTTCTGCGCCAGACGTCGAAACAGTGGCTCGATCCATGGGCGCACGACACGTTCGGCCGCCAGGTCGTTGATGTGGTCGTCGTCCCAGTACCAGGTTGTGCCCGGTTCACCGACCGCAGACAGACCGTCGCCGCCGAAGAAGGGCGTCGCCAGATCCATGATCGTCGCGCGGCCGTCCAGCGCTGTCCTGATGATCCCGTTCACGCGGCCCTTCGCAGCGTCGTGTTCGGCCTGGGAGGTGCCCTTGCTGGACGGCTCGCCCCCAAGGATGTGCGCGAGGGCAGCCCTCTGCTGGGGCGGTCCGCGCTGGCTCGGCACCTCCAGGAACACGATGAGCTCGGCTCCCGCGTCTTGGCAGGCCGCCGCGATCCGGAGCAGGCCCTCGCGCAGGGCGCGCTCCGCACTTTGCTGGTCGGCACTTGTATGCCCAATCGGCACCATGCGGCTGGATTCATCCTCGACATACTGCCACCAACGCGAGCAAAGGAGCACAAACCGTGGTCGAGTCTGGCGGATGCGGTCGAGCATTGCTTCCGAGATTCGCTGACACGCGACATCGGAAATCCCGTCTGGCTGCCTTGGATTCCAAGCTCCGGGAACCGGCGGCGCCCCCACCCGGAGCGCGGCGATTCCGCTGAGACCATGGTCTCTTCCGCAGGCGTCGATGGCGGCGCTGATGGCCATCCCATGGCTGTCGCCCCAGAAGACGAAGCAAGGAGATCGATGCTCCCCGCGCGCGCCGATAGGAATCGTCGCTTCCGCATCATCCAAATCCGGCGTGGTGCGAAGCGCCCAGTCGATGCAGAACTCAGCTGGCGTTCCGATGCGGAGGATGACCGGATCGATTGGCAAACGATGCAACCGCTGTGGCGTCGCTCATTCCTGCTCGGCATCGGCGGGTTCGACGAATCCTTCAAGCGCATGCAGGATCCGGAGATGCACGCTCGTGCCCTGATGGCTGGCGCGCGCGTTTTCTGCGCTACGAATGCGGCTCCTGATTGCCTGTACCGGGTTGCGCTTGACCGACATGATCGTGAAGTCCTGCCGATCGCGGGCCGCCATGTGAGCGGCGCCCTCCATTTCTATCGCTCGTTTCTGCCTCGTACGACCGGTGCGGAGCGGCGTGCCTTGACGGGCACGCTCCTGGCATCGATTGCCTCCGTGGACCACTGGCGGAGAAGCCGCATCATCTCTCGTGGGGAGGCGGCCGATCTTGAGGATCAGCTCGTGGAGGCGTGCCAGATCGGCTGGCATCGTGTCGTGCTTCGCGCAATCTGCCGACTCAATCAGGCTTCCCCGGTCAGGATTCCCGGCGTCAACTTCCTTGGGCGAAGCTTGTTGACCCGCTGATCTTCGCGAACAGCCTGAGGTGTTCCTCGGCGACTCGCTCCCAGCTGAATCGTTCGGTGGTCCTCGCGCGCCCCCGCTCGCCAAGGCGCTTTCGGCCCTCAGTCCCTTGATCGCGCAGGCGTTCGAGGGCATCTGCGAGCGCCTCGGGATCCTGCTTCGGGATGATCTCGCCGTTCGACGAATCGACGAGTTCTCGGGTTGCGCCCACGTCCGTCACGAGCACGGGCAGGCCCCTCGCCATTGCCTCCAGGACGACGGTGGGCATGCCCTCGAACAGGGTGGGAAGCACCAATGCGTCCGCTTCGCCGTAGAGCTGTTCCAGCGACTCGTCGGAGATCTTTCCGAGCAGGCGAACATTTGGTCGCTTGTTGGCCGCCGACAGCGCCTCAAGGAGCGGGCCTCCGCCCGCGACGTCCAGTTCGAACTGATCGGCAGCGCCGCGCCTTTGCAGGACGTCCATGGCGGCGAGCAGGTCGGGAACTCCCTTGTTCTGCGCCAGCCTCCCGACAAAGAGAAGTCTCAATGGAGTACCGCCGCTCCTCGGTGGACGCGCGACGGTGTCGGGGACGGTGACGCCATTTGGGATCACCGCTACCCGGCTCGAATCGCCGCACTCTCGTGTGAGGATCTCGGTCAGCCGGCCTCCGAGCGAAACCACCACTCGTGCATGTCGAAACATGTGGCGATGGATGGCTCGCATCGGGATCGCCGCCGCTTGGTCCCGGAGGCTGGTGACCTGGAACGCCTCGAGCCCATGCGGGTTGACGATCAACCGGTTTGACAGTTCCCGGATTCCCCGGACGACGCAGATGCCCTGCGCGTAGATCACGGCGTCCGGCATCGCTCGCAGCGCTTCCGCGAATCGTTCGGACAGCTTCAGGCACTCGAGCATGTACTGGCGACGCCCCGGTCTCGGGGCGATGTGCACTTCCTCGACGTTGCTGAGCCCGGGGAACTGCCGGCCCCCGCCTTGCGTGTGCAGGACCGTCAGTCGGATTTCCGGCTCGATGCGGGCCATGGTCTCCACGAGGAGACGGGTGTGCCTCTGGATTCCGCCGATCGTTCCCGGGAAGACCCCGTCGCTGCATAGGGCGACGTGCATCATGCCTCCTCGCGGATCAGCGTCCGAATGCCCTCGTCGAGCGATACCTTCGGCTCCCACTGTGCGAACCGCTTGAGCTTGGTGACGTCGG
>JBILWQ010000245.1:0-3592 GCA_044369805.1 Phycisphaerales bacterium | reverse complement strand
ATCTGGTGATTCCCATCATCTTCGTGGTCGAGTTCCTGGGCCTCTTCATCAAGCCCGCGGCGCTCGCCATCCGTCTCTTCGCCAACATGGTCGGTGGCCACACGCTCATGGCCACGCTGCTCATGTTCGGGCTCATGGCGGCCAAGGCGGGCCTGGGCTCGCTGGCCATCGGCGGCATCTCGCTCGCCAGTGGCGCGTTCGCCCTGATCATCTTCTTCCTCGAGATCTTCGTCGCCTTCCTCCAGGCGTTCATCTTCATGTTCCTCACCGCGGTGTTCATCAGCACCATGAGTCATCACGACGAGGAGCATGCGGAGGAGCACGCCCACGCGGAGGCGCATCACTGAACCACCGGCCGCGGGCGTCCGCGGCCCCAACGGACATGCGGCGTGGTGCCGCACGCAACCCTGACACGGAGACCTGAACCATGAAGACCATGAAGCTCGCTCTCGTCGCCGCCTTCGGCGCCCTCCTGCTCGCCTCCAACCCCGCCCTGGCCGCCGACGGCGCCGCCGCCACCTCGGGTGGTGGCAGCCTCGCTGGCCTGGGTGCCGGTCTCGCTGCCGGTCTTGCCGTGCTCGGCGCGGGCTGGGGCATCGGCCGCATCGGTGGCAGCGCGGTCGAGAGCATCGCCCGCCAGCCCGAGATGGCTGGCCGCATCTTCGTCAACATGATCCTCACGGCCGCGCTGGTCGAGGGCGTCGCCCTCTTCGCGGTGGTGGTGGGTCTGCTCGGCTTCAACAAGGCCTGAGCCGCGTCGCCTGAACATGCCTCCCCGGCTCCGCGCCGGGGAGGCTTCCCCCTTCGTGGAGCCGTCCATGACCGCCAACCTTGCTCCCATCGTGATGCTGGCCTCGGCCGGCGGCGAGCCCGAGCTGATCAAGCTCGACAGCCTGCCCGCCATCACCGCCATCGTGGTGTTCCTGGTCGCCTTCACCTTCCTGGCCGTTGTGGTGTGGCCGAAGATCGTGAAGGGTCTCGACGAGCGGAATGCCAAGATCGTGGGCGAGATCCAGGCTGCCGAGGCCGCCCAGGCCAAGGCCAGGGCCGCCCAGGCCGAGTTCGAGAAGCGTCTCGAGGAGGCCCGTGCCGAGGCCGATCGCATGGTTCGTGCCGCCCGTGGCGAGGCCGAGCGCCAGGCCGAGGAGCTCCGCTCCCGCGCCGCGAAGGAACTTGAGGACATGAAGGCCCGCGCCACGCAGGAACTCGAGGGGGCCAAGCGTGCCGCCCTGAGCGAGATCCACGCCGCGGCGGCCACGCTGGCCACCTCGGTCGCGGCGAAGATCCTGAAGCGCGAGATCCAGGCGGGCGATCAGAAGCGCCTCGTCGAGGAGAGTCTGAGCGAGCTCGGCGCCCGCTGAGCGAGAGCCCACCATGCCCACCCAGGTCGACGACGTCGCGAAGGTCTACGCCCAGAGCCTGCTCGAGCTGGCGCTGGCGAAGGGTGCCGAAGTCCCCGCCGCGGTGGGCGAGGAACTGGACGCCCTGTGCGAGGCCGCCCGCGCCGACGCTCGCTTCCGCGAGTTCCTGGCCAGTCCCATGCTGGAGCGGGCCGAGCGTGAGGCCAGCCTGAAGCGCATCCTGGAGGGCAAGGCCAGCGATCTGCTGCTGAAGTTCGTGCTCGTGCTCAACCGCAAGGGTCGCCTCGGCCACCTGCTCGAGATCGGCGACGCCTTCGACCAGCTGCTGCAGGAGCGTTTCGGCAAGGTCGAGGTGGATGTCTACACCGTCGGTGGTGGCGCCCTGCCCGACGAGGTGGCCGGCGCCGTGAAGGCCCGCGTGAAGGGCGCCTTCGGCAAGGAAGCCGTGCTGCACAGCTACCGCGACGCCGCCATGATCGGCGGCATCAAGCTCCGCATCGGCGACCAGCTGATCGACGGCAGCGTGGCCACCCGGCTTCGCCGCATGCAGGCCGCCATGCTGGACGCGGCGCGGGCCGACCTGGCCGCCAAGCCCGAACAATTCATCGATGGCGGCTCCGGCCGCTGAACCACGGAACCCGAACCCCAGAGGTGCAACCATGAAGATCCGAACCGACGAGATCACGTCCGTCATCAAGAAGGAGATCGAGCAGTTTAGCCAGAAGCTCGAGGTGTCCGAGGTCGGCCAGGTGGTCGAGGTGGGCGACGGCATCGCTCGCGTCTACGGCCTCAGCAAGGTGATGGCCGGCGAGCTGCTCGAGTTCGACGCCGAGGGCGGCGTGGTGACCGGTCAGGTCATGAACCTCGAGACCGACATGGTCGGCGCCGTGCTCTTCGGCCAGGCCACCCGCGTGCGCGAGGGCGACACGGTGCGCAGCACCGGCCGCCTGCTCGAGGTTCCCGCCGGTCCCGAGATGCTTGGTCGCGTGGTCGATCCACTGGGCAACGCCGTCGACGGCGGACCGGCCATCAAGGCCAGCGCCAGCATGAAGGTGGACATCGTGGCCCCCGGCATCAAGGAGCGACAGCCGGTCAAGGAGCCGCTGCAGTTCGGCATCAAGGCCGTCGACAGCATGATTCCCGTGGGCCGCGGCCAGCGCGAGCTGGTGATCGGCGACCGCAAGACCGGCAAGACCGCCGTCTGCATCGACGCCATCATCAACCAGAAGAAGTACTGGGGCACCCCGGATGCGGTGGTGTGCGTGTACGTGGCGGTGGGCCAGAAGGAATCCACCATCGCCGGCGTGGTGGAGACGCTGAAGAAGCACGGCGCCATGGAGTACACCATCGTGGTGGCCGCCGGTGCGGGCACCAGCGCTCCCATGCAGTACATCGCCCCCTACGCGGGATGCGCCATGGGCGAGTACTTCATGTGGCAGGGCAAGAGCGGCAAGACCCCCAAGCACGTGCTCTGCGTGTACGACGACCTGTCGAAGCAGGCCGTGGCCTACCGCGAGCTGTCGCTGCTGCTCCGACGTCCGCCAGGCCGCGAGGCGTACCCCGGCGACGTCTTCTACCTGCACAGCCGACTGCTCGAGCGAGCCACCAAGCTCAGTGACGAGAACGGCGGCGGCTCGCTCACCGCACTGCCCATCATCGAGACCCAGGAAGGCGACGTGTCGGCGTACATCCCGACGAACGTCATCTCCATCACCGACGGCCAGATCTACCTGCAGCCCGAGCTCTTCGCGGCGGGCGTGCGTCCGGCCATCAACGTGGGCATCTCGGTCAGCCGCGTGGGCGGCAACGCCCAGATCAAGGCCATGAAGGAAGTGGCCGGTTCGCTGCGACTCGACCTGGCCAGCTTCCGCGAGCTCGAGGCGTTCGCCCAGCTGGGCACCGAGCTCGATCCCGCCAGCCAGCGCCAGCTCGACCGCGGTGCCCGCATGGTGGAGCTGCTCAAGCAGGGCCAGTACGTGCCGTTCGACGTGATCGACCAGTGCATCAGCATCTTCGCCGGCAGCAAGGGCATCCTGGATGACGTGCCGGTGCCCGCGGTGCCCAAGTTCGAGCGCGAGCTGCTCGAGAGCTTCCGCGGCCCGAACAAGCAGCTGCGCGACCAGCTGGCCGAGAAGAAGTCCTTCAAGGGCCTCGAGGACCAGTTCGTGGCCGCCATGAAGGCGTTCAAGGCCGCGTTCCGGGCCTGAGCGGACCGAACCGATCGATCAAGG
>JBILWQ010000071.1:0-7947 GCA_044369805.1 Phycisphaerales bacterium | reverse complement strand
CAAGGGCTCCCGGGGAAGCGGCATGGAGCGGCTGGTCGCGGCGCTCGAAGTAGTTTCACGGGAAGCGAAGACGCGGACGCCTGCGGGCCGATGAACGCCCTTGAGGCGTCGCATGCTCTTCAACCTGGTCGAATTCTTCCAGAACTGGCTCGATGAGCGAGGCCTGTACGCCGTCGTGCAGGTCATGTATCAGCTGGAATTCCGGGCGTTCCTGGCGGCGCTCATGGCCTTCGCCCTGGTCCGCGCCCTGGGCCCCGGCATCATCGCCTGGCTGCGGCGCCGCAAGGTGGGCGACACGCCGGAATTCAACAACGACGCGCTCAACGACCTGATGAAGTCGAAGGCTGCCACCCCCACCATGGGGGGTCTGGTGGTCATCGGCTCGATCCTGGTGACCAGCCTGCTGCTGGCGGACCTGTGGCACAGCATGCCCGCCAAGGTGGCCATGGTGGTCATGGTCATGCTGGCCGTGCTCGGCGGCTTCGACGACTGGCTGAAGCTCACCGCCGCACATCGAAAGCCGGGAAGCCGTGACGGCCTCTTTCCCTGGGAGAAGCTGCTCTTCCAGGTGGGGATTGGCGTGGTGGGAGGCTGGTTCCTGTGGCGAAGCGCGCCCTCCCTGGACGCGCTGGTGCTGAACCTGCCCTTCCAGCGGACCTACCCACCGACCCCGCTGGCGGAGAGCCTGGTCCAGCCACCGGTGGTGGCGGAGGGGGTGATCGTGCTCTCGGGCCTCTGGTTCACCGTTCTGGCCGCTCTCATGATCGCCGGCACCAGCAACGCCGTGAACCTGACGGACGGCATGGATGGTCTGGCCACCGGGCTCATGCTGATCGCCGGCCTCATGGCCATGACGCTGGTGGCCATCGCGTGCAGCGCCAACGTGAGCTACTTCCTGATGGTGCCCCACGTGCCGGGGGCCCGCGAACTCATGGTGGTGGCGGGGGCCATGGTGGGCGCCTGCATGGGCTTCCTCTGGTTCAACTGCCAGCCCGCCAGCGTGTTCATGGGCGACACCGGCAGCCTGGCGCTCGGTGGCCTGCTGGCGGTGATCTTCGTGGCCATCCGGCAGGAGTTCCTGCTGCTCGTGGTGGGCGGGGTCTTCTACCTGGAGGCGGCCAGCGTGGCGCTGCAGGTGGGCACCTTCAAGCTCACGCGGCGGCTGACCGGCGAGGGGCGTCGCGTGCTTCGGTGCGCACCCATCCACCACCACTTCCAGCTGGGCGGCTGGAAGGAGACGCAGACGGTGGCACGCTTCTGGATCATCGGCGTGCTGCTGGCGATGGTGGCGCTGGTGTTCCTGAAGCTGCGGTGAGCCCCGGGGCCCCGCGGCCTCACACGTTGAACAGGAAGTGCACCACGTCGCCGTCCTGCATGACGTAGGCCCGGCCCTCGCTGCGCAACTTGCCGGCCTCGCGGATCGCCTTCTCGCTGCCCAGCGACTGCAGGTCCTTCACGCTGTAGCACTCGGCGCGGATGAAGCCCTTCTCGAAGTCGGTGTGGATCACGCCGGCGGCCTGCGGCGCAGTGTCGCCCTTGCGGATGGTCCAGGCGCGGATCTCCTTGGGGCCGGCGGTGAAGTAGCTCTGAAGACCCAGCAGGTCGTAGGCCGCGCGTGCCACGGTGGCCAGGGCGGGCTCCTGCATGCCCAGGCTCTCGAGCATCTCCTTGCGGTCGCCTTCGGGCAGCTCGGCCAGCTCGCTCTCGATCTTGGCGCACACCACCACCACGCCACCGCTCTCGGCCTTGGCGCGGTCGCGCACCTTCGTGACCATGGGGCCCTTGCCCGCCAGGTCGTTCTCGTTCACGTTGGCCACGTACAGCACCGGCTTGGCGGTGATCAGGCCCAGGCCACGGCCAAGCATCCGCTCCTCGGGGGTCCACTGGCCACCGCGCAGCGGCTTGCCTTCGCGCAGCAGGGCGAACGCCTTCTCCAGGTAGGCCACCTTGGCGATCGCCTCCTTGTCGCCGCTGCGGGCCACGCGCTGCTGCTTCTCCAGGTTGGCTTCGACGCCCTGCAGGTCGGCCAGGGCCAGTTCGGTGTCGATGGTCTCGATGTCGCGGATCGGGTCGGGGCCGCCATCCACGTGCATCACGTCCGGGTCCTCGAAGCAGCGGACCACGTGCAGGATGGCGTCCACCTCGCGGATGTGGCTCAGGAACTTGTTGCCCAGGCCCTCGCCCTCGCTGGCGCCGCGCACCAGACCCGCGATGTCCACGATGCGCACGCTGGCCGGCAGGATCTTCTCGCTCTTGATGAAGCCGGCGATGGCCTGCAGGCGGTCATCGGGCACGCTGACCACGCCCACGTTGGGCTCGATGGTGCAGAAGGGGTAGTTGGCCGCGGCGATGCCCGCGCTGGTGAGCGCGTTGAACAGGGTGCTCTTGCCGACGTTGGGAAGTCCGACGATGCCGCATTCCATGGGTGATCTGCTCCGTGCTGCGCCGCCGGCGCAAGGGGCGAATGGTAGCGGCGGAGGCCGCGTCGCCGGGGGATAGGATCGACGCATGCCCGCCACCACGAACGCCCCGGCCCTGCTGGCGAGGCGACGGATCGGCCTGCTGGCCTCCGCCGCCCTCGTGGCCATGGGACTGCTGGCGATGCGGCTGTGGGCCATGACCATCTGGCACGGTCCCGAGTATCGCGAGGAGGCCGAGGATCGTCTGGATCAGTCGATGTGGATCCCCTCGATCCGTGGCGCGATCCTGGACCGGCGCGGTCGCGTGCTTGCGCAGGACATGCCCGCGTGGGATGTCGCGCTGCATTACGGCGTCATCAACGGCGACTGGGTGCGCGAGCGTGCCAGGCGGCAGGCGCGGCGAGACCTGGGTCGATCGCTGTGGGGCAGGCTTCCGGTCACGGCGAGGGACGCCGCGATCCGGCTTCGCGAGCCGCAGTGGCAGGCCGAACTCGATGCGGTGCTCGAGGAGATCGCCGGGAAGTGCGGCACCACGAGGGCGGCCCTTCAGGCGCGCATGGCCGAGGTCCGCCAGGATGTGGAGCGGCGCGCCGAGGCGACCTGGGCGAGGCAGCGCGATGAGCTGGCCCGTCGGGGCGAGGGTGCCGCCGAGGGGTTCGAGCCCGAGCCGATCCGCGAGCAGCGGACCAGCCACGTCGTGGTGCCGCAGGTGCCGGATGCCGTGGCCTTCGACCTGCGGCGCCTGGGCGACCGGGTGCCTGGCATCGTGGAGGTGGTGGACGGCACTCGGCGCGTGCATCCGTGGAACGAGGCCGACGTGATGATCGATGGCACCACGCTTCCTGCGCCGCTGCGGCGATCGGGCCCGATCACCGTGCACGTGGATGGCGTCTTTGACCACCTGCTGGGCTCGGTGCGCGACGAACTCTGGGCCGAGGATGTGAAGCGCCGGCCCTTCCACCGCGAGGATGGTTCCGTTGATCCGGGCGGCTACGGCCCCGCGCCGGACACGGTGGGTGCGCGCGGCCTGGAGCGGGCGTACGAGCCGTGGCTTCGTGGCGAGCGGGGGCAGCTCCGACTGCAGCTGGATTCGGGCGAGACCGAGCGGGTCGATCCTCGTCCTGGCCGCAACCTGAACCTGACCCTCGATGCCTCGCTTCAGGCGCGCGTGCAGGCGGTGCTGAACCCCGACCTTGGCCTGACGCGCATCCAGCCGTGGCAGCATGGCGGCAAGCCGTTGCCACTGCCGGATGGCACCCGGCTGGCCAGTGCCGCCGTGGTCATCGAGGTCGACTCGGGCGATGTGCTGGCCCTGGGCTCCTGGCCCACGCAGGCGGATGCCGCGGACCTGACGCCCGAGGAGCGCATCCGCCTGGTGCCCGGTCTCGATCGCGCGGCTCAGGCCGTGTATCCGCCCGGATCCATCGTGAAGCCGCTCGTCTACGCGGGGGCGGTGGTCAAGGGACGCCTGGCTCCGGGCGCGGCCTTCGAGTGCAACGGGCACTACTTCCCCGAACTGAAGGACAAGGCGCGGTGCTGGATCTGGCGACCCGAGCACGGCATGGCCACGCACTCCGGGCAGCTGGGCGGCGCGGTGTCCGTGGAGGAAGCGCTCTCGCGCAGCTGCAACATCTACTTCTTCTCGGTGGCGCAGAAGCTTGGCCTGAGGGCGCTGGTGGAGTGGTACCGCGACCTGGGCATGGGCCGCTCGCTCGGAACCGGCCTCGAGGGGCTCGAGGCCTCGGGCCGATCCGGTGGCGAGAGCGTGGGGCTGCTGCCGGGCGAGGACGACATCTCCCGTCTGGAGTCGCGGCGAGACGCCTTCACGCCGATCATCCTTGGCATCGGACAGGGGCCGCTGGCGTGGACCCCGCTGCAGGCCGCCAACGCGTACGCCACGCTGGCCCGGGGCGGTGACCTTCGCGACGCCCGGATCGTTCGGGACGACGAGGCGCTGCCGCCAGGTCGGCGCACGGGATCCTTGCGCATCCCCGATGAAGCTCGCCGCCGTGCGCTGGAAGGCCTGCGCATGGCGGTCGAGAGCCGGGCGGGCACGGCGCACCACCTCAAGTACGGCGACGGCACCGCCGAGGCCATCTTCGACGTTCCGGGTGTGCAGGTGCGCGGCAAGAGCGGCACGGCGCAGGCGCCGCCGCTCAACCTGGACCAGGATGGCGACGGAAAGGCGGAGCGGTCGATCCGCGGGCTGGATCACTCGTGGTTCGTGGGACTGGTGTCCGACCGCGGTGACGCCACGCCTCGCTATGCGGTGGCCGTGCTGGTGGAGTACGGTGGCAGCGGCGGCAAGACCGCAGGTCCCGTGGCTGAACAGGTGATCCATGCCCTGGTGGACGAGGGGTACCTCGGTGAGTCGGCTGATCAGCCACGCAAGGCGCGGCGTGCCCCCCGGGAGCGGGTGCCCGCCGGTGATGAGCCCGGGCCGCCGGATCGGGAGGAGCCCGAAGCGTGACGTCGGCGTCGACGCAAAGCCTGACGGCGATCGGTCCTGGCGTGGCCCTCACCGGGCGCTCGGCCGGCGGTTTCGCCTGGGCGCACGCGGGCTGGATCCCCGTGCTGGCGGCTGCGGCGCTGAGTCTCTGGGGCGTGGCGTCGATCGCGACCACCGACCCGGCCATGGCCCGCAAGCAGGCGGTGTTCGCGGTGTTGGGCGTCATTGCGGCCGCAGCGACCTGCGTGCCTCGGGTCAAGAGCATCCGGGCCGCGGCGTGGCCGCTCTGGTGGATCAGCCTGGGCATGCTGGTGTTCGTGCTGGTTCCTGGCCTGCCCGAGTGGCTGGTGCGACCCAAGAATGGCGCCAGGCGATGGATCAGCATGGGGCTGTTCGAGTTCCAGCCCAGCGAACTGGCGAAGGTGGCCACCGTGATGACGCTGGCGCTCTGGCTCCGTTCCGGCGAGCGACTCCGCACGCTGGCGGGCTTCGCCACGCCCTTCCTGCTGGCGGCGCCGCCCATGCTGCTGATCCTGATCGAGCCGGATCTGGGCACCGCCATGATGATCGCGCCCGCGGTGCTGGCCATGGTGATCACGGCGGGGGCCTGCAAGCGTCATGTGCTGGGGCTGGTGCTGGGCACGCTGCTGCTGGCGCCGGTCAGTTACCCGTTCCTCAGGCCGCACCAGCGCGATCGCGTGGATGCCCTGATGGCTCAGTGGATGGGCGATGACCGCTACGTTCGGGACATCGGCTTCCAGGCCGACCGCGCCATGACCCTGGCCGGCGCCGGGGGCTTCGCGGGTGTGGGTCGCGACCAGGCGCAGGCGCTTGTCCATCACAACCGATTGCCCGAGGACCACAACGACATGATCTTCGCCGTCATCTGCTGCCGCTGGGGCTTCCTGGGTGGACTGGTCACCTGGGGCCTGGGCCTGGCCTACGCGGGGGGCTGCCTGCTGGTGGCGCTGCTGGCCCGGGAGCCGTTCACGCGGCTCGTGGCCACGGGCCTGGCCGGCATCTTCGCCGCGCAGCTCTTCATCAACACCGGCATGACGCTTGGCGTCATGCCGATCACCGGCGTCACGCTGCCCTTCATCAGCTACGGCGGAAGCAGCCTGGTGGCCATGTGGATCAGCACCGGACTGCTCTTCAATCTGGCCATGCGAAGACCTCGCGGGTCGGAGCGTCTGGAGGTGGTCACGTGAGCCGCGCCGGAGATCCGCCGCCGGAGTTCGCCCAGTTGCTGGCCCTGCAGCACATCGAGCTGGATTCGGGCGACCAGGAACGTCTGGCAGCGCACCTTGACGCGCTGCTGGAGGCGAACGAGCGATTCAACCTGACGGCGGTGCGGGATCCGGCGCAGGCATGGGTGCGTCACGTGGCCGACAGCCTCTCGCTGGTGCCCTTCGTGGCCGAGGCGGGGGTGCGGCATGCCGTGGACCTGGGCTCGGGCGGCGGATTCCCCGGCATCCCGTTGGCCATTGCCATGCCCGATGTCCGCTTCACGCTGGTGGAGAGCGTGGGCAAGAAGGCTCGGTTCCTGCAGGAGACCATCGATCGCCTCGGGCTGGCGAACGCCCAGGTGAGCCAGGCCCGCGCCGAGGATCTGGCCGCCTTCAGGACGGGTGTGCGCGAGCAGCTCGATGCGGTGGTGTGCCGCGCGGTCGGCAGCCTGGCCACGCTGGTCGAACTGGCCGTGCCGTTGCTGAAGGTGGACGGCCTGCTGCTGGCCATCAAGGGCGAGAAGGCGCCCGAGGAGATCGCCGCCGCGGAAAGGGCGCTCCACGAGCTCCACGCGGAGGTGGCGGCCACCCATCGCACGCCCACGGGCACCATTGTGGCGGTGCGCAAGTTGATGAAGACATCACGGCTCTACCCGCGCGGACAGGGGTTGCCAGCGCGCAAGCCCCTGGGTGCAAACGCGGACAAGGCCTCGTGAATCCGGACGCAGGTGTGGACGCGCGGAGGGGTTCCGTGATTCAATGCCTTCATGAGCACACTCTCCACCCCATCGCAGGCATCGACCGTGTCCGTTGCGCCCGCCGAGGCAGCCCGTCTGATCCGCGAGGGCAGGGCCTCGATCGTGGATGTGCGCGAGCCGGACGAGCATCGACGCGAGCACGTGGCGGGGGCCTCGCTGCATCCGAGCTCGGCGTTCTCGGTCACGGGCTTCCCCTCGGCGCTCACGGGCCGTGACCTGCTGGTCATGTGCCGTTCCGGTGGTCGTGCAGGCAAGGTGGTGGATGCCATGCGCTCGGCGGGCCGATCGGACGTTCGCCTGCTGGAGGGTGGCATCACGGGCTGGGCCGCGGCGGGCCTGCCGGTTGAACGCGACACCAGGGTGCCGCTGCCGATGATGCGGCAGGTGATGATCACCGTGGGTGTCATGCTTCTGGCGCTCTCGCTGCTGGCCTGGCAGGTGAGTCCGTGGTTCCTGGCGGCCATCGGTGGCGTGGCGGCAGGTCTGCTCTTCGCGGGCCTGACCGGCATCTGTGCCCTGGCCACGCTGCTCTCGAAGATGCCCTGGAACCGCGCGCCGCTGGCCAAGGCGCCAGCGTCGTGCAGCGTGGGTGGCAGTTGCGGCTGCCGCTGAGTTCCCCCGCGCTT
Source organism: Phycisphaerales bacterium (assembly GCA_044369805.1). Classification (GTDB taxonomy): domain Bacteria; phylum Planctomycetota; class Phycisphaerae; order Phycisphaerales; family SM1A02; genus SYAC01. The sequence goes on along the minus strand of JBILWQ010000071.1, from coordinate 468 downwards.
CCGGGGCAAGGGTCGCGCGCCGGCAGGCCGCTACGCTCGGCCCGTGGCGCTGCACGCTGAAGCCGTCCTCTGCGACACCGGTCCGCTGGCCCGGCGTCTGCCCGACTACGAGTGCCGGCCGCAGCAGCTGGAGATGGCCCGGCTGGTCGAGGAGAACATGGACCGCTCCGGGCGGCTCATGGTCGAGGCCGGCACGGGCGTGGGCAAGAGCTTCGCCTACCTCATTCCCGCCATCCGCCGCATCGTGGAGAAGCGCGAGCGAGTGGTGGTGGCCACGCACACGATCAGCCTGCAGGAGCAGCTGGTGGAGAAGGACATCCCGCTGCTCCGGGCGATCGCCGCCGACGAGTTCAGCGCCGTCCTGGTGAAGGGCCGCAACAACTACCTGAGCCTCCGGCGACTCCGGCTGGCCAGCCAGCGGCAGGATCGGCTCTTCCCCGACGAGGGCGAGCGGCATGGCCTGCATCA
>JBILWQ010000191.1:0-4518 GCA_044369805.1 Phycisphaerales bacterium | reverse complement strand
GACTGGGCCATGCAGACGCGCGATGGCTCGCTGGCTTCCTTGCTGGTGCAGCCCGCCCAGGCGGTCTGGGACCAGGCCCAGAGCGATCCGCACAACTGCATGGGCAGGCGGTGTCCGTCCCACGACAAGTGCTTCTATCAGGCTGCGCGGCGGCGCATGGAGAACGCCGACCTGCTCATCTGCAACCATGCGCTCTTCTTCAGTGACCTGGCGCTGCGGTCGCGTGGACGCGGTTTCCTGCCCGACTACCGGCACGTGATCCTGGACGAGGCGCACGAGATCGAGGACGTGGCCAGCGAGCACTTCGGCATGAAGTTCTCCGAGTCCGGCGTGCGTCACCTGCTGCGGGCCCTGCTGGCGGGAGGTGGCCGCGGGTTCCTGCCGCACCTGCGCGTGCGCGGGGGCACCGAGATGCGGGTCGACACCGCGATCCGGCTGGTGGAGTCCTGCGAGCACGCGCTCGAGGCGATCGCGTCGGACCTGTGGACCCTGGCCCGGGGCGAGGACGAGGCGGGTGCGGGGGGTGAGCGAAGGTTGGCCGTGCCCGATGCCGTGCCCGACTCGCTCAGCGCACCGCTGGCCGAGCTTGCGGGCTCGCTTCGCCTGCTCAAGGAGGATGCCGCCGAGGAGGCCGATGCCTTCGAGCTGAACGCCTACGCCGAGCGCGCGGACATGGCTGCGGCCAGCGTGCAGGCCCTGGTGCAGCAGACCGTTCCGGGTTGCGTCTACTGGGTCGAGGGTCGCCGCAAGGCGCGGTCTCGCCAGCGGCCGGCCATGAGCCTGGTCGCCGCCGCCGTGGACGTGGCACCCATCCTGCGCGAGCATCTCTTCGCCCGCAGCGTTTCCGTGACGCTGACCAGCGCCACCCTGGCCACGGGGCCGGGCGACTTCGCGCTGGTGGGCCGGCGTCTGGGATGCGATGACGCCCGCAGCGTGCAGCTGGGCAGCCCATTCGACTTCGCCCGCCAGGTCCGCCTGAGGATCGACCGGGGCATGCCCGAGCCCAGTCACCCGCGCTACGAGCAGGCGCTCGCCGAGCGCGTGCTGCTGCAGATCCGTGCCACCGATGGCGGCGCCTTCGTGCTCTTCACCAGCCTGGCCACCATGGAGCGGGTGGCCCAGCGGCTCGAGCATGCCATGGCCGAATGGGGGCACCCCTTCTTCGTGCAGAACCGCGGGCTGCAGCGCACGCAGATGGTGCAGCGATTCATGGAGGACCCTCGCAGCGTGCTCATGGGGGTGCAGAGCTTCTGGCAGGGGGTCGATGTGCGTGGCGAGGGGCTTCGCAACGTGATCATCACGCGGCTGCCCTTCGAGAGCCCTGATCGGCCGCTGACCAGGGCCCGGACCGAGCGGGTGGAGGCCCAGGGGGGCGATGCCTTCCGACAGGACTCGCTGCCACGGGCGATCCTGCGGTTCCGGCAGGGATTTGGTCGGCTGATCCGCAGCGGGACCGACACGGGGCAGGTGGTGGTGCTCGATGCCCGCATCGCCACGAAGGGCTACGGCCGGGCCTTCCTGGAGGCTCTACCCGCAGGGGTGGAGCCCCGCTGGCTCGACGAGGAGGCCGATCCACCCGCCTCCGACGGGTGATCCGTGGTTCCAGACCCCCTTGGCGCGCTGAAAACGGCCCTCCAAAGATTCCACAGGGAAAACTTCTGCGGTCTTGAGGGACGGGGGTCCCGATTTGCGTTTCTCATGGTGAAGGAACACGAGTCGGCCGACGGGAACCGGCTGGCTCGACAACGCGTGCGATGGCTGGCGGGAACCAGCCTCGACGCAGATGCGTGGACGATGGACGGGAACCCGTCGTCTGCCAAACAACCGGAAACGGCCCCACAACGGGGGGCCGTTTCCTGTTTTTGGACTTTGCGGGTTCCGGCGTCGCTCAGGCCTTCACGACCTTGGCCTTGGCGAACTTGCCGCCAAGCACCTTGTCGGCCGGCGCCTTCATCCAGTCCTCGAGCAGGGCGGCGTACACCCCGCGGAAGTCCTGCGTGAACTTCAGGTCGCCATTGTCCAGGTCCGTCAGGCTGGGGTGGTTCCCGTGCACGCCCGGCCGCACCCGAGTGCCGATCACGAACGACGGCGCCGCGGTGCCGTGATCCGTGCCGCCGCTGGCGTTCTGCTGGACGCGGCGGCCGAACTCGCTGAAGACCAGGGTCAGCACCCGATCCTGATCGCCCTGCGCCTTGAGCTCGTTCTGGAAGGCCAGCACGGCGTCGCCCACCTGCTGCAGGATTCGGGCGTGCGTGCCCAGCTGCCCCGCATGGGTATCGAATCCCGAGAGCGTGGCGTAGTAGACCCGGGTCTTCATGCCGTCGCGGATCATGGCCGCCACCATGCGAAGCTGGCGGGCCAGGTCGCTGGTGGGCCACGGGGTCATGGGTCGCTGCTCCACGGCGGCGCGGATCCGGTCGCTGCTCACCTGGGCATCGAGCGCCGTGCGCATCAGGAATGCCGCCTGACTCCGCTCCGGCGTCTCCGGAAGCACGCCCGCACGGTTGATGGCCTGATAGGTGGCCTCCATGCCACGGTCGACCTCCTCGCCGGTCCAGCGGAAGAGATCCGCGCTCTCGAAACTGACCGGCTTCTGCACCTTGCCCAGCATGGCCAGCGGCGCGGTGCGCCCGATGCTGATGGCGCCCTCGGGCAGGGGCGTTCCGTTGCAGGTGTTGTCGAAGTAGCGGCCGATCCAGCCATCGCCGCGACCGCCCGGCTGCGCGGTGTGCCAGATGTCCATGCTGGTGAAATGGCTGCGGTTGGGATTGGGATATCCCACGCCCTGCAGCACCGCCAGCTGGCCGCCATCGAGGAGTTCCTTGAAGCCCCGGAGCGAAGGGTGCAGGCCGATGCCCAGCTTTCGGTCCAGCTCCAGCGCCACGCCGGCCTGCCCCGTGGCCTGCCCCGTGGCCTGCCCGCCCGGAGCGCGGATGCCGATGGTGGGGCGGGCGTTGAAGTAGTCGCCGCTGCCGTAGGGCACCACCGTGTTCAGGCCGTCGTTGCCCCCGCCCAGCTGCACGACGACCAGGATCCGCTCGCCGGGAATGCCCGCACCGCCCGGGTTCCTCGCGGACTGGGCCACCAGGCCGAGCGCCGAGTCCTGGATGAAGGCGGGGATCGTGCCGGCCATGCTGGCCAGCGCCACGCCATTGCGGATGAAGACTCGGCGGGAATGGGCAACGGGTTCGGCCATGGTTCTCTCCTTCAGCAGAGCTGGTACTCGGGCATGGCGGTGATCAGGCAGAGCGCCTCGATGATGCCGGTGTTGTCCAGGCGCATGCCCCGTGCCTGAAGCGACTGCACCACCGCCGCGGTTCGCGCGGTCTCGGCCGGCACCGGCAGCGAGCAGCGCATGAGCCAGGCCACGCCCGAGGTCACGTCCACCGTGCCGGAGGCGGGCCGCACGGCCTCGACCAGGTGGGTGGCGTCGAAGCCATCCGTGCTGGCTTCCCATTCCCTGGTCCTCGGGGTGCGCCCGGTGAGCATGTACACCAGCAGGTTCTGCCGGGTGAAGAGGGTGCTGGTGTTGATCCAGGTCCGGCCCCCGTCCCAGCCCTTCACGTTGGGCGGGTGGAAGAGTTCCTGGCCCATGAGCTCCGCGGCGCTGTTGAGCACGCTCAGCTCGCGCACGGGCACGTGGAACTGCCGGACCGCCTGCACGATGAGCTGGATGGGGCTCTTGATGATCGCGCCGCGGTTGGCGGGATGGTGGAAGTGCTCGCTGGCGAAGAGCGCCTTGAGCACGGGCTTGAGCTCGCCCTTGCGCTGGACGAACAGCTTCGCCAGGGCCTCGATGAAGGCCTGCTGCTCCTTCGAGAAGCCGCCGGGCCCATCGTTCACCAGGAACCGGTAGAGCTTCTCGCAGATGAACTGCGGGCACTCCTTGCGCGCCAGGATCAGGTTCACGAAGCCATCGGCGTCGAAGGCGCCGGTGTAGCCCAGAATGGTCTTGGTGCCGTCATCGTGCTGGCTCGCCTCGAAGCGGGGCTCGTTGTCCGTGAAGGTGAGGCCGGTCAGGGCGCGAGCGCCCTCCTTGATGTCGTTCTCCGTGTAGCCGCGGCCCTCGCCCAGCGTGAACAGCTCCATGAGCTCGCGGGCCAGGTTCTCGTTGGGCCGTCCCTTGCGGTTCTCGTTGTTGTCCAGGTACTTGATCATCGCGGGGTCGCGGATGACCTGCCGGACCAGCTGGGCGAAGTTGCCGGTGGCGAACCGCCTGAAGAGCTGGTTCTGCCGGTACATGTTCCAGCTCTCCTCCACGGTGCGGTAGCCGTTGGCGAAGTGGCCGTGCCAGAAGAGCGTCATCTTCTCCTCGAGCGGACGCGGCGACTGGATCATGCGCCGCAGCCACCACTTCTGCATCTCGCGCATCTGGTCGCGATCGGCGGCCTGGCGCCGGTTGCGCTCGCGCTCGAACTTCTGCAGCGTGGCCTGGTCGTTGCTGCGGCGCGCCCGGAAGATGGTCTGCCGCTCCTCGTCGGTGAGGGGCTTCAGGATGTCCGCGTCGAATTCCTCGGC
>JBILWQ010000123.1:0-6096 GCA_044369805.1 Phycisphaerales bacterium | reverse complement strand
TGCGGGCTGCCAGTGCCGTGAGTCCCTTCAGCTGGTCCATCTTCGCCATCGAGGGCGCCGTGTGGCGCGCCTTGGGCTGGATGGACATGGCTCCATCCCTGCTGGTGCTGTGGGGGCTGGGTACCGTCGGGCTGCTCCTGGCCACCGCGTCCATCCGGCGGGGCGAGGGCTGATCCGTGCCGCCGCTCCGCAAGGCACCTGCCCGCTGCTGGTGGTGCGGGAACGACCCGCTCTACATGGACTACCACGACCATGAATGGGGCGTTCCCGTGCGCGATGACCAGGAGCTGTTCGCCAAACTGGTGCTGGACGGGTTCCAGGCAGGGCTGAGCTGGATCACGATCCTGCGCCGTCGTGCCGGCATCCTTGCGGCCTTCGACGGGCTTGATCCGCTTCGTATGGCCCGTTTCGGCGCGAAGGATGAGCGACGGCTGCTAGCCGACGAGCGCATCATCCGCAGTCGGGCCAAGGTGCGTTCCGCCATCGCCAATGCCCGGGCCTGGTGCAGGGTGATGGAGCGCGGCGGTCGCCATGCCTTTCGAGACATGATCTGGGAGCCCACCGGCCATGCCGTGAAGGTCCGGCGTCCACGCCGCCGTGCCGAGGTGCTGACGGAGAGCCCCGAGAGCGAGGCACTCTCGCGTCGCCTGAGGACCGAGGGCTTCTCCTTCTGCGGCCCCGTGATCTGCCACGCCTACATGCAGGCCGTGGGCTGCGTGAACGAGCACCTGGTGACTTGCTTCCGCCACGCCGAAGTGGTCCGGCTGGCCCGTCGCCAGCACCTGGCCTGACTCACTCGTCCGACTTCTCCTCCGCCGCCGAGTGCATGATGTCGGCCGGTGTCTCCACGAGCCGCCCCAGACGGCGCAGTTCCGGCAGCCACCACGCCACACCCACTGTGACGAGCAGCGTTCCGACGCCGCCCGACACGACGCTGGCCACCGGGCCCAGGCACGCGGCCACGGCGCCACTCTCGAAACCGCCAAGCTCGTTGCTGCACTCGATGAAGACGCTGTTCACCGCGGTCACACGACCACGAAGATGGTCCGGCGTCCGGGTCTGCACCAGCACATGCCGGATCACCACGCTGATGTTGTCCACGGCCCCACCGGCGGCCAGGGCCAGAATGCTCAGCCAGATGTTCCGACTGAGACCGAAGACGATCATGCTGGCTCCAAAGCCCACCACGCTCCACAGCAGCGCCGGCCCCGCCCTCCGGAACTCGGGCCGAAGGGCCATGCCGCCCGCCATGAGCAGCGCCCCGGCGTAGGGCGCCGCCTTCAGGACGCCAAGGCCGAAGGCATCCGTGTCCAGGATCTCGGTGGCATAGATGGGCAGCAGCGCCGTGGCCCCGCCGAACAGCACCGCCAGCAGATCGAGCGTTATGGCGCCCAGGATCGTGCGTTCCCGGCGGATGTGCCGGAACCCCTCGAACATGCCGCCGGGCGTCCACACCGCGGGCGGCGCCACGGCGACTCTCGGTCGCAGGCCCGCCGCCAGTGCCGCGAAGGCCAGGCAGCCCGCCGCGGCGACCAGATAGACAGCCCACGCCTTGCCCGAGATCGACAGCACCATTCCCGCCACCAAGGGACCGCCGATGGCGCAGACCTGGAAGATGGCGCTGTTCCACGTGACCGCGTTCTGGAAGTGCGCAGGCTCCACGAGCGAGGGCAGCAGGCTCTGCCGCGTGGGCATGTTGAAGGCCCGCACGCATCCGGCCAGCGCGAGAGCCATGTAGAGCACCCAGAGCGGCGCCTGCATGAGGCTCGCCACCGCCATCAGCGCGCCCGTGACCGCGAAGCCCAGTTGGGTCACCGCCAGCAGCCGATGCCGCCGCACACGATCAACCACCTGCCCTGCCGGCAGCGCCAGCAGCACCACGGGAAGCGCGCGGGCCAGTCCGACCAGACCCAGGTCCATGGCGCTGTGGGACCGCTCCCAGACGTCCCAGAGCACGGCGGTGGCGAGCATCTGCATGCCGAATCCGCCAAGCAGCACGCCTACCGCGAAGCGGCGGTAGTTGGGCTGTGCCCAGGCGGCTCGCCAGTGTGGAACGGCCACCGAAGTCAATCGAGCCTCGGCGGCGATCGCCGCCTCACGCCAGCTTCAGGCGCTTGCCCAGCTCACCGTGGAACTTCCGCAGGGCGTCGCGGGTGTCCACGACCAGCCCGGCGTGCTTGGCGACCATGGCCCAATCCACGGCGGAGTGCGCGGTGGAGATGAGCACCAGGTCGTACTGCTTCAGCGTCTCGGGCGTCAGCGGCACCGACTTCATGTGCAGGTCGAAGGACCGCCCCGCCTTGGTCTGGGCGCAGTGCGGATCGCTGTAGTCCACCTTCGCGCCGCGGTCGAGCAGCAGATAGATGAGCTCGAAGCTCGGACTCTCGCGCACGTCGTCGATGTCGGCCTTGTAGGCCAGGCCCAGCACCAGCACCTTGCTGTCCTTCACGGGCTTGCCGTGATCGTTCAGGTGCTCCGCGACGCGGTCGACCACGTAGTGCGGCATGTGGGTGTTGATCTCGCCAGCCAGCTCGATGAATCGGGTGAAGCGGCCGTGCTCGCGCGCCTTCCACGTGAGGTAGAAGGGGTCGATCGGGATGCAGTGACCACCCAGGCCCGGGCCCGGAAAGAACGGCATGAAGCCGAAGGGCTTGGTGGCCGCGGCCCGGATGACCTCCCACACATCGATCTTCATCGGTTCCAGGATGGCCTTCAGCTCGTTCACGAGCGCAATGTTCACAGCGCGGAACGTGTTCTCGAGGATCTTGGCCGCCTCGGCCACCTCGGCACTGGTCACCGGAACCACCTCGGCGATGCCCTTTCGATAGACAGCGCAGGCCAGTTCGGTGCTTGCGGCATCGAGGCCACCGCAAAGCTTGGGGATGGTCCGGGTGTTGTGGCTCTTGCGGCCCGGGTCCTCACGCTCGGGACTGAAGGCGCCGAACACGTCGACGCCGAGCTTGAGGCCCTTGCCCTTCTCGCCAGCTGCCTTGAAGACCGCAGGCATCATGTCGTCGCGGGTGGTGCCCGGATAGGTGGTGCTCTCCAGGATGACCAGCTGGCCCTTCCGAAGGGTCTTGCCGATCGCCTCGGCCGTGGCCAGGATGTAGCTGATGTCCGGCTCATGGTGCCGGCCGAGCGGCGTGGGGACCGCCACGATGATCACGTCGCACTCGCCAAGCCGGCTGAAATCGGTGGTCGCCTCGAACCGCTTGCTGTCCCGGAGATCCACGAACATGGCATCACCGAGGTGTGCGAGATAGTTCCTGCCCTCCTTCAGGGCCTTGGGCTTGGCCGGATCGATGTCGAAACCCGTGACCGGAAGTCCGCCGTTGTGGAGAGCATGGGCGAGGGGCAGGCCCACGTAACCCAGGCCGATCACGCCGACGCGGGCCTGGTTCTGCTCGATCTTGGCGAGAAGTTCCTTCTGAACGCTGGAGAGGGTGAGAGTCATCGGTGGCTCCGGAGAGGCTGGAAATCGGATTCGGGAGACTAGCCGAATCACGCTCCCGCTTCGCATGGCTCAAAAACAACCGCCACCGTCAGAAGACGGTGGCAGCCCTCGTCCATCCACACGGAATCCGAGCGGCCCACATCCACCGCGATTCGCATTAGACACCGAAAATCGCTCTCCTTCAACAACAATTCCGCGATCCCTGAAGGAATCTGACCCGAGCGACACCTTCGCCGATCGCCTCACGATGAAAGTCCAATAACTGCGGCCATTCTGCCACTTCTTGGCCCATCCCGACGGTAGCTGAATTCGGTGGCTGGCTCCGATCGAGTGCAGAGGTCGGCGGCCTCGACCGCGTCCTGCTTCAGACCCGACAACCGCAACTGCTGACGAATGGCCCCCACCAGATCCAGCATCCATCGGTCCGCCAGGCCTCGATCGCCGTGGCACCCGAGTCCTGCGTCGCTGAATGCCTGTTGCACCTCCGGACCCACCTCGAAGGCGGCCTTGCCGATGCAGGGGCCGATCGCCGCCAACAATCTGCAAGGCTCCGCGCCTCGCTCGACAAGGGCCCCGATCGTCAAGGGCACGATGCCACCCACCACCCCCCGCCAACCCGCATGAACGGCGGCGACAAGGCGGGCTGCAGGATCCGCCAGCAGCAATGGGGCGCAATCCGCCACGCGAACCGACACGGCGTGACCGGAGTGTCCGGTGACGATCGCGTCCGCCTCGGCGAAGGGCGGATCCGCCCTGACCACCCCCACCTGGCGATCCGCGTGGAGAACGCCCGTTCCATGAACCTGCCTGACGCGGACCAGTGCATGGGCTTCGAGCCCGCAGGCATGAAGCAGGCGTGTCCAGTTGGCCTGCACATGCACCCAGGCGTCCGCATCACCCGGCGCATCGGCCAGCCCGAGGTTCAGCGAGTCGAACGGCGGCGGACTGACCCCACCGATCCGCGTGCTGAACGCGTGCGGAATGCCCGCGCCATGCAGCAGCGACGAGCGGCGCCAGAGCACGCCGGCCTCGGACCTGATCGTCTCGAAGGGCACGACCGGATCAGAGACCCAGACGGGACCTCTTGGCCTCGAACTCGGCGATCTCCCGCTTGTTCTGCGTGGCCAGCGGTGCCCCGGCACGGATCGCCTCGATCTCGAGCCTCGAGAGATGCATGGCCTCGAACTCGTAGTCCATGAAGGCCTCGCAGGTGGCTGGAGCCAACGGCTGGATGAGGCGATACATGGCCCGGGCGAAATCCTGGATCTCCTGCTGGGCATGGGATTCCATGCGCAGCGAGAGGAACCGGAGCGTGTTGTGCAGGTCGCACTTCCAGTACCACTCCGTGTAGACGCTCACGGGCAAGGCGGCCCGCGCCAGCTCCCGGGCCACGCCACGCTCGGTGAGCTCGAGGTACTCGCGATAGTTGGCCTCGGCACGGTCGAGCAGCTGCAGGAACCGCTCGGCGGTGCCCGCATCGATGGGCTCGTCGCCACCCTGCCTGTTCACCGTGCTCTGCTTCCGGACGCTGTCGAGCGTGGGTCGATAGAAGCGATCCGGCACGATCGAGTATCGGGCCGAGTACTCGTTCACGTTGGCCGTGCGGTGCCGGATCCACTGCCGCGCCACGAACATGGGCATGGCCACGTGGAACTTCAACTCGACCATCTCGAAGGGGGTGGTGTGGCGGTGCCGCAGCAGGTAGCGGATCAGGGTGCGGTCCTCGCTCACCTGCTTGGTGCCCGCGCCATAGCTCACGCGTGCCGCCTGCACGATGGCCGCGTCGGCAGTCTGTCCCTGTGGGGCAAGGCGCGGCATCACGTCGACCAGCGCAATGAACCCATGCTGGTGCACCGGGATCTGCCAGCGGGCATCGCCCTGCATGAGATCCGCAAGCGGACCTTCGGGCTTCACTCGCTCGATCGGCGTGTCGACGTGGGCGTGCGTGGCGGAAACTTCGCTGGAGAGGGCCGGCTCGGGCATCGGCCCATTATGGCGAGCCGCCCGCCGCCGCGGAACCGCGGGCCAGCGAGCGGAGGCGGTCATTCACCCGCGGCAAGGTGCCGATGCCCGATGGGAGCCCGTTGGACCCCAGGATCGGGGCCAGATCGGGCGATGGTGGCCAGGCCACCTGGATGCGGACGAGGGCCGCAGCGAGGGCAGGACCCTGCCCCGGCTCCAAGGCCTCGGGGGACTGGGGCATGGAGCCCCCGTGCGACGAGGCGAATCGCTCGATCGCCTCGGCCACGCGGGCAAGATCCTGGTCGGTCCTTCTCGCGGTGGCCCGGACCTCGCCGGTGACCCACCAGCCGGACAGGAATGCGGCAAGCCCGACCAGGGCCACGAACCAGACGATGAGGCGACCGGGGTTCCGCATCACATGCGCGCGCCTTCGAGGCGCACACGCTGGCGGGGCCTTCGTGGATCGGCCTCGGGCACCGCGGCCAGCAGACGCTGCGTGTACGGGTGCCTGGGTCGCTGGATGATCTCGTCGCGGGAGCCCTCCTCCACGATCTTCCCGTCGTACATCACGGCCACCCGGTCGCAGATGTGGTGGATCACGGCCATGTCGTGGCTGATGAAGAGATAGCTGAGCTGGAACTCGGTCTGGAGGTCCTTCAGCAGGTTCAGGATCTGGCTCT
>JBILWQ010000114.1:0-6484 GCA_044369805.1 Phycisphaerales bacterium | reverse complement strand
GACGCGGCGCGCGGAACAAAGCCTTGCTGTCGCTCACCTCCACCAGACGACCCAGATACATCACGCCGATGCGGTCGGCCATATGTCGCACCACCGCGAGGTTATGCGAGATGAAGAGAGTGGTGAGCCCGAATTCCTTCTGCAGGTCGCGCATCAGGTTCAGGATCTGCGCCTGCACGCTCACGTCCAGCGCGCTGGTCGGCTCGTCGCACACGATGAGCGACGGCTTCAGGGCCAGGGCCCGGGCGATGCCGATGCGCTGCCGCTGCCCGCCGCTGAACTCGTGGGGGTACCGGTCCGCCGCCGCGGCCCACAGACCGCATCGCTCCAGCAGACGCTCCACCATCTCGCGGAGTTCCTCACCCTTCGCCACACCGTGCACCTCCAGGGGCTCGCCCACGATGCGACCGACCCGCATGCGCGGGTTCAGGCTGCCACCGGGATCCTGGAAGATGATCTGCATGCGGCGTCGCAGAAGGCGCAGCTCCTCGCCGGCCATGCGAAGCACGTCACGCCCCTCGAAGAGGACCTGACCACCGGTGGGCTCGATGAGCCGCAGCAGCGTTCGCCCCACGGTGGTCTTGCCGCACCCCGACTCGCCGACCAGCCCGAGCGTCTCGCCCTTGTGCAGGCTGAAACTCACGCCATCCACGGCCTTCACGTGGCCACTCACCCGCTGCAGCAGCCCACGGCGGATGGGGAACCACGTCTGGAGATCCTTCACGTCGAGCAGCGGGGTTTCAGGCATGGAATTCTCGCGTCAAGGCAGGCGAAGACCCAGCTTGAGCTGCCGGGTCGAGCCATCGGGCTGGATGATGTCGAGGGGGACGTCGAGGCGCGACTGGTTCCGCAGCACCTCGCGGTCGAGGCGGGCGTACAGGTCGTCCAGGTTGTTCACCGGCGCGTCGAAGGCCCGGATGATGACACTGCCCATGGGCACCTCGGCCTCCGCCAGGCTCCCTGGCGCCACCTCCTGCACCAGCACGCCACGACGCACGGTCAGGCCAGGCGGCGGCGAGGCGGCTTCCGCGAGCGAAACCAGCCGCGTCAGCCCGACGGCCTTCAGGGCGACGCTCAGGTGCTGGGCGCCCTGCTCCGGGTTGAATCGCCCCATGGTGGCCCGGATGGTCAGCGTGTTCCCCTCGGCCTCGTCCACATCCGGTGCTCGCCAAAGATCGATGGCGATCGTCTCGCCCGGCTGGCATGCGGCGATGCGCGAGCGCATCTGCTTCGATCCGGCCACGCGGGTACCCGCCACGGCGGTGATCACGTCGCCGCGTCGGAGTCCGGCGACCTCGGCCGGGCTCTGCGGCGAGACATGGCTCACCAGCACGCCCTCGCCCCGGAAGAGTTCGGCGGCGCGCCTGGCCTCGCGGCTGGCGGGCTCGAGGCCACGGCGCACCGGCTCGACATCGGTGCTGCCGATGCCCAGGAAGCCCTTGACCACCTCGCCGCGCTCGAGCAGCTGGCCGACCACGTTCTCGATCATGGAAACGGGAATGGCCAGGCCGATGCCCGCGAACTGGCTCTGACCCAGCGTGCCCCCACGGCCGCTGGCGATGGCGGTGGTCATGCCCACCACGTCACCCCGCGTGTTCGTGAGCGGGCCACCCGAATTGCCCGGGTTCACTGCGGCGTCGGTCTGGATGTAGTTCTCGTAGGCGATGTCCTGCAACCCGGCCGCCCGTCCGATGCCCGACACGATCCCGGAACTCATGGAGAAGCGGAAGTCGAAGGGACTGCCGAAGGCGAACACCATCTCGCCCTGCTGAGGATCCGCCTCGGCACGACGTGCAGGCACCAGTCCCGCGGGATCCGCGCGGAGCACGGCGATGTCGGTGCGCAGATCCTGTCCCACCAGTTCCGCATCGCGACGCTCCCCGTCATGCAGCTGGATCTCGATGCGCCGTGCGCCATCCACGACATGGGCGTTGGTCACGATGTGGCCGTCCAGGTCGTAGATCCACCCGCTGCCGGTGCTGAGCACCATGCGCGGCGATCGGCCCTGCCGCGGCGAGGAGGCGGTGCTCACGTGGACCACGCTGGGCTCCACCGCGGTGGCGATGTCCCGGGTGCTCTGAGAAAGGGCGTCCAGCAGCGTGCCCGCACGCAGCCGACCGTCCGCTGCGGCCATCTCCACCTGCGTTCGTTCGCGGGAGAGCTGGCGAACGATCACCGGCGCGCTCAGCAGCAGTGCGCCAGAAGCCGCCAGCGTGACCAGCGCGGGACCCAGATGCTCAAGCCTTCGCATGCGAGCCGGTTCCGGTGCTGAGCATGGCGCGAAGCCGATCCGTCTCGCCCTCGCCCATCCGGTACGCGTCCTCCGCGCCGCCGGAACGCACGCGCAACGCCCATGCGGTGGCGGCTCCGCGGATCGCCTCGCCCAGGCTGGCCTCCGGCCGCGCGAAGGTGGGCTGCCAGTCGGAGAGACCCATGAGATCCTGCAGCACCACCACCTGGCCATGGCAGGCGGGTCCCGCACCGCAGCCGATCACCGGCACCGTGGCCCGCTCGACGATCACCCGGCTCACCTCGCCGGGGCATGCCTCGACCAGAAGCATGCTGGCCCCCGCGGCCTCCAGGGCCGCCGCGTCGTGCACGAGGGTCATGGCCTCCTCGGCGGTCCGACCGACGGCGAAGTTGCCACCCTTCATCTTGGCCTGCTGCGGGCGGCTGCCGATGTGCGCAACGACCGGGATTCCTGCGCGGCTCAGTCGCTCGACCAGGGGTGCCCAATGACGATCAACCTCGAGCTTCACGCAGTCGGCGGTGCCCTCGGTCAGGAAGCGTGCCGCGTTCAGCATGGCCGTCTCGGGGCTCGCCTGGTAGCTCATGAAGGGCATGTCGGCCATGACCACGCGGTCCGGCGCTCCACGCTTCACCGCCGCGGTGAGCTGCACCAGGAAATCCATCGAGGCATGGATGGTTCCGGGCAGGCCCAGGATGACCTCGGCGGCCGTGTCGCCGACCAGCAGCATCTCCACGCCGGCCCGGGCCAGCCAGCGGGCCGTGGTGGCGTCGTAGCAGGTCAGGCAGGCGAAACGGCCGCCAGCGCGCGCCGTGCGGATCAGCGAACGCAGCGTGACGGGAGCCAGTCTTTCCGCTTCGGAAGCCATGAAATGCAAGTCTAGCCGACGCTGGGATCTAGGCTTCAGAATCGCCGGAGCGGGTTCGGACAGAGATTGTCCCGCCCAGGCACCAGCAGGTCGGCGATCTCCACGGCCTCGGCCATGCTCTCGCGAGCCTGCTCCATGTCGAAGCACGGCGCGATGAGCCGACCCTCCTCCAGATGCTCCACCGTGGCCACGGCGTCGCCCGTGAGGAGCGTGGCGGCACCCGGCGTGGTCAGCAGCAGTCCGGCGTTGCCAGGCGTGACGCCCGGAAGCGGAAAAAGGTCCACGCCCTCGGCCAGACGGTCCGGCGCCTCCTCGCAGGCGGCGAGGGCGGCCATCTCCTCGCGCATCACGCGGATCAGATCCTCGTCCTCGTGCTGCTCGGCCTGTGCAAGCCTGGCACCGAGCTGCTCGCGCACCCCCTCGCGCTCCGCCGCCGCCAGCAGCACGGTCGCCTCGGCGAAGGCCGCCATGCCTCGCCTGCGCATGGGGTGAAAGCTGGTCAGGAAGACATGCGTGATGTCCTCGGGTCGCTTGCCGCTGCGCTCGGCCAGCCGAGGCACCAGGATCTGCGCGGGAAGGCTTGGATCCACCAGGATGCGGTGCTTGCCCGATTCGATCAGGCAGGTGGTGGCGTGGGGCGGGCGCACCTCGCCCTTCTCGCCCCAGGAGGGGTGGGCGGCGATCGCGCCGATGGAGATCACGCGAAGGCGTGCAGCCATGGTCAGTCCGCGGGGGCCTCGGTGGCCAGCCGCCCGAGCGGATTCCGCGGGTCACGCCGCTTCGCCTCGAGGGCGGCGATCACCTCGGGCGGCACCAGGCTGTTGAGGCGGGCCAGGTCACCGCCGAAGGCCGCGATCTGCTTGATCAGGCTGCTCGACACGTACGCGAAGCTCTCGCCGGTCACGATGAACACGGTCTCCACCCCCGCCACCTGGCGGTTGGTGATGGCAAGCTGGCACTCCATGGCCAGGTCGGTCACGTTGCGGATGCCCCGGACGATGGCTGCCGCCCCCACCTGGCGAGCGAAATCGATGGTCAGGCCCTGGTAGGCCTCCACCCGCACCTTCGCCCCCTGGGGCTTCTCCCTCAGCAGCCGGTCCACCAGGGTGCTGGCGTGGGCCTTCCGCTCCTCGACCGAGAACAGCGGCGGCTTGTTGGGGTTGATGCCGATCGCCAGGATCACCTCGTCGAACAGGGAACGGCTGCGGTCGAGCACGTCCAGGTGCCCGAGGGTGATCGGATCGAAGCTTCCGGTGTAGATGGCCAGGTGCGACATGGGTCGTTATGGCTCCTGCGAAGTCTGCAAGGTAGCGGAATCCACGGTCTCACCGTTGCACCCTCCTCGGGAGAAGGCATGATCCTCATGTCCGCGGCCGACACCGCGGCGACCCCTGCAGAAGCCCCGCTTCGAAGGTGCCTCCTCGAAGCGGGGCATCTCGTTTTTCCCGGATTTCAGCCCTTCGCCGCGGCCATGGCCCGGTCCAGGCCGGCCCCTCGCAGCAGCGTGCGGAAGTTCTCGCCGAAGACGAAGTTCTCCTCGGGGAACGCCAGGCCGCTGCGGTTCTGGTCGATGTGGCTGAAGACGATCTCGGCGGAGCCGATGGCTTCCCATGCGCCCTTGCGGTGATCGAGTCGCTCGATGGTGCCCCTGGTGCTGGCGCCCGCGTCATCGAGCCGCTCGATCTGGGCGTCGTAACGGATGCACTGGCCGGGCACCACATCCGAGTCGAGCGTGAACTGACCGATCTTGGCCAGGATCACCTTCTCCTTGAACTGCCTGCAGCTGCCGACCAGGATGCCCGCGGTCTGGGCCATGCCCTCCACCATCAGGCTGGCCGGCATGACCGGCTGGTCCGGGAAGTGGTCGTGCATGTGCTCCTCGGCCAGGCTGACGTTCTTCACGGCCACCATGCGGCGACCCGGCTCGTAGGCCGTCACCGTGTCGATCCACATCCATCGCATGGCGGGTGCCTTGGCCCAGAGGCCGCTCAGCGGCTGAGCTTGCGCTCCAGGAAATCGCAGAGACTCTTCACCGTGAACACCTGACTCAGGTTCTTGATGGAGCGATCGCCCTCGAAACCCGAGAAGTCGATGTGCGGGAGCTTCTGCTTGAGCAGGGCCATGCCGGCATCCGTCACCTTGCCGTTCTGCACCATGGCAGGATCCTGCAGCATGTTCTCGGGAAAGAGCTCGCCCTGCTCGATCTTGAAGGGCTTGTCCGGGGCGCTGAACTTCTTCTCCAGGCGGAACGAGATGTCCAGGAAGTCGATGCTCTCGGCGCCCAGGTCACCGGTCAGCGTGGCCTCGGGCTTGACGTCCTCGGCATCCACGCCAAGCGCCTCCTCGAGCACCTCCGTGACGCCTTCCTCGATCTGCTGACGGTTGAATGCCACCTTGGGTCTCCATTCTGGGTGCCCGGGGCCGGTCCTGGCCGCGGGGCCCGGGTCAGGCGCCGGCCGCTGCCGACGAAGGAACCCGAGCGGGTCGCATTGTAAAGCGTCCGGACACGGCTGTCTCGCCCGTGCCGTCGATCCGCATCACGCTGGCGGTGCCCTTCATGCCGAAGGTGCCGTCGCCAGGGTCCTTCTCCAGCGTCACTTCCACCTTCAGTGCCTCGCCTGGCCGCACGAAACTGCCGTAGCGAAAGGCCTTCACCTGCCCGAGCACCAGGCGTCCTCGATCCTTCAGCAATTCCCGCGCGGCCTGCGTGAGGGCTTCCAGCATGAACACGCCGGGCAGCACCGGAAACCCGGGAAAGTGGTCGCCGAGATACTCCTCGGCGGCGGTGACGTTCTTCACCGCCGTGATCGAGGTGGGGGTGCGCTCGAGCACCTGGTCGATCAGCTGGAACTTCATGCCGAGGAATCTACCGGGGAGCCGCGAGGGGCTCAGTTGCGGTACTCGCCCTCGAACTCGTCGGGCACGCCACCATCCTCGTCGGCCTCGTAGCGGACCTCGCCGCCCTCCTCGGCCGACTCGACCATGCTCTTCATGCGGTTCCAGTCGTCCTGGGTGATCAGCACCTCACGAGCCACGCTGCCCTTGTGGTCGCTCAGGATGCCCGCGGCACCCATCTGGTCCACCAGCCGGCTGGCCCGGCCATAGCCGATGGCCATGCGCCGCTGCAGCAGGCTCACGCTGCCGCGGCCGGACTCGATCATGATCTCGACGGCCTTCTCGAAGAGCGGGTCACGCTCGCCGCCGTCGGTGGCCGCGCAGCCGCCGTCGGGCTCGTCGGCCGCGGCGGCCTTGGTGCCGCGGATGGCGACCAGCTGGCGCTCGAAACTGGGTTCGGCCACATCCTTCAGGAAGCGGGCCACGTTGCGCGTCTCGCCGTCGGTGACCAGCGTGCCCTGGGCGCGGCGAAG
>JBILWQ010000243.1:0-3686 GCA_044369805.1 Phycisphaerales bacterium | reverse complement strand
CACCGCCAAGCTGGTCGCCAACCTGATCACCGCCGCCGGCGCGAATCGCGTGCTGTGCATGGACCTGCACGCGGCGCAGATCCAGGGCTTCTTCGACCTGCCCGTGGATCACCTGACGGCGGGCCCCGTGCTGCTCGAGCACTTCCGCCGCGTGCTGCCCTCGCTGGGCCCCACCGCCGTGCTCAGCCCCGACGTGGGCAACGCGAAGACCGCCAACATGTTCGCCGACCAGCTGGGTCTGGACCTGGCCATCATCGAGAAGCGACGGCACGGCGCGACCGACGTCAGCGCCCGCAACGTGATCGGCGAGGTGAAGGGCCGCAACGTGATCATGTTCGACGACATGATCACCACCGGTGGCACCGTCACCGAGGCCGCCCGCGTGGCCCGCGACCGCGGAGCCACCGGCGTGTTCGTGGCCTGCACCCACCCGGTCATGGCCGGCATGGCCATCGAGCGGCTGGCCAGCCCGGACATCACCGGAATCGTCGTCACCGACACCATCCCCGTCGACGGCCGCCTGGCCGCCCTGCAGGGCAAGCTGACCGTGCTCAGCGTGGCCCCGATGCTGGGCGAGGCGGTGCACCGCATCCATCACGATCTCAGCGTCAGCGCACTCTTCCGCGAGGGCATGGGCCCCCGCCGCTGACCATCGACTTCACACCTGTTCCACAAGAAGGAGAACCTCACCATGTCGAAGAACACCCCCACGCTCAAGGCCGCTCCCCGAGCGCAGCTCGGCTCCCGCTACGCCAAGCGCATGCGCGCCGCCGGACACCTGCCCGCCGTGCTCTACGGCCACGGCACCGCGCCCATGTCCATCACCCTCGACGCCAAGGAGACCATCTCCACCCTCAAGCATGGCGCGCACGTGGTGCAGCTGGCCATGGAGGGCGGCTCCACCGAGACCTGCCTGGTGAAGGACCTGCAGTTCGGCTGGATGGGTGACAACGTCATCCACGTCGACCTGGCCCGCGTGGACCTGGACGAGGTGGTGTCCGTGAAGGTGCGCCTGCAGTTCGTCGGCGTGCCCGAGAGCGCCAAGAAGCCCGGCGCCGTGCTCACGCACGACGTGACCGAGCTGACCGTGAAGTGCAAGGTCCGCGACATTCCCGAGGACATCCGCGTGGACCTCGGCGGCATCACCGCCGACGTCTACACCGTGGGCGAGTTCAAGCTGCCCGCAGGCCTGACCGCCGTCACCGATCCGCACGCCGCCCTGGCCCGCGTGGTCACCGTGGCCGAGGAGGTCGAGGGCGAGGCCGCCGCGCCGACCGCCGGCGCCGCCGAGCCCGAGGTGCTCACCGCCAAGAAGGACAAGGAAGGCGAGGCCGCAGCCCCTGCCGGCGGCGCCGCCAAGGCCGCCGCTCCCGCGAAGGAGGCCAAGAAGGGCTGAGCCCCCGCGGCTTCCCTCACGGCAACCGTCATGCGACTCATCGTCGGACTGGGCAACCCGGGCATCGAGCACCAGGGCACGCGTCACAACGCGGGCTTCGAGGTGCTCGATCGCCTGGCGCGCCGGTTCGGCGACCCGCCGGCGGCGCCGGCGAAGAGCCGCTTCGCGGGGCTGCTGCTCGAGGCCCGCATCGGCGACGAGCGCGTGCTGCTGCTGAAGCCCACCACCTTCATGAACCTCTCCGGAGCCAGCGTGCTGGAAGCCATCCGCTTCCACAAGCTGGAGGCGGCGAGCGACCTGCTGGTGGTGACCGACGACTTCGCCCTGCCCTGCGGCGCCATCCGGCTGCGGGCGCAGGGCGGTGACGGCGGACACAACGGGCTCGGCGACATCACGCGAAGGCTGGGCAGCGACCGGTGGCCGCGTCTGCGCGTGGGCGTGGACGCGCCAGGCCGCGTGCCCACCGAGTCGTACGTGCTGGGCACGTTCACGCCGGAGCAGCGCAGCCGGCTCGAGCCCGGCCTGGACCTGGCGGCCGAGGCCGCCGCGTGCTGGACCACCGAGGGCCTCGAGGCCGCCATGAACAAGTTCAACCGTCGCGGCGTGGGAGCGGCCGCAGGCGAAACGTGACCGCTCCCATCGCAACCAGACCCGAAGCACACATCGACACTCCGACCCAGACAGAAAGGATCCGAACCATGGACGCAACCATCACTGCCGAGCGCACCCGCCCCTACGAGGGCATGTTCCTCTTCCCCCAGTCGGCCACCGCCGACCTGCAGGGTTCCATCGACCACGTCAAGGAGATCCTGGCGCGAAGCGGCGCCGAGGTGCTCTCCATCGCCAAGTGGGACGAGCGGCGACTGGCCTACGACATCAAGGGCAACAAGCGCGGCCTGTACATCCTGGCCTTCTTCCGCGTGCTCAGCTCGAAGCTCACGGGCATCGAGCGTGACTGCAATCTGAGCGAGAAGCTGCTTCGAAGCATGGTCACCCGGGCCGACCACCTGACCGAGGAGCAGCTGCGGAACGCCGAGGCCATGCAGCGCACCGCCGACGAGGCTCGCCTCCGCGGCGCAAGCGACGAGAGCGAGATCCCGGCCGAGCCGGCCTGAACCCTCTCAGGACCCGGAATCTCCGCGGCCCCGCTTCCGGCGGGGTCGCGGTCTTTTTGGTGAATCTTCCCGAACTTCCGCCTGTGTCCCAAGAGCGTCCCCGGGGCAGCCGTATATTGCGGACACGCGAATGGAGGCGCGAAACGCATGGCAAGTTTCAACAAGGTTCTTCTGATGGGCAATCTCACTCGGGACGTGGAACTCAAGTACACGCCCAACGGCAACCAGGCGGTGGCCAACTTCGGCATCGCCTGCAACCGTCGCTTCAAGACCCAGTCGGGCGAGGAGCGCGAGGAAGTCACGTTCGTCGACTGCGAGGCCTGGGGCCGCACCGCCGAAGTGATGAAGGAATACCTCTCCAAGGGACGTCCGGTCTTCGTCGAGGGCCGGCTCAAGCTCGACCAGTGGGAGGACAAGGAAGGCAAGAAGCAGTCCAAGCTGCGGGTCGTCGTCGAGAACTTCCAGTTCATCGGCGGCCGCACCGAAGGCTCGGGCGGCGGCGAGCGTCCGGCGGGCCGCGGTGGCCAAGCCGCCCCGCAGGCCCACACCGAGGTCGCGGAGAGCGACATCCCCTTCTGAGCCGGTCCACCGGTCTCACGACATGGCGAACGCCGCCTCCGGGCTCCCTTCAGGGGCCTTGAGGCGGCGTTCCATTTCGTGCATAATGCCGGGCTCGCCGCTGCGGGTGGCCCCATGTGGGGCACGCCCCGAACCGTTGGGTGCAGGCGGCCACCCTCAACTCCCCCACAGCGGGGAAGGACAGCGTCATGGCCTCGAAGAAAGTCGAACTGCTGCTGAACCGGACCGTGGAGAACCTGGGCCTCGTCGGTGACGTGGTCAAGGTGAAGCCGGGCTACGCCAGGAACTTCCTGCTGCCCAACCTGCTGGCCGAGCACCCCACCGCCGAGAAGATCGAGGCCCTGAAGGACGCCCGCGCCAAGGCCGCGGCCGAGATGGAGCGCATGCGGGCCGACCGCGCCGCGATCATCGCCAAGCTCGACGGCATCAGCATCAAGCTGGTTCGCAGCGTGAACGATCAGGGCGCCCTGTACGGCGCCGTCACCGAGCGAGACATCGCCGACCAGCTCGCCACCGACGGCTTCGTGGTCGAGATGCGTGCGGTGCGCCTGACCAGCCCCATCCGCCGCATCGGCAGCTACAGTTGCGCCATCGTG
>JBILWQ010000242.1:0-3687 GCA_044369805.1 Phycisphaerales bacterium | reverse complement strand
CACCCGGCCGTGGCCGATCGCCGCCGCATGAGCGTGCGCTGCGCCTCCTCGAGCGATGCGTCGAGCTGCTCATCGAGCAGCCGGTACTCAAGCAGCTCCACGTTGGCGAACTCCAGAACATCCAGCGTGGCCTGCGGCTCCGCGTCGATGACCAGCGCGGCGTTCCAGTCGATGATGGCCGCGTCGAGAGGCCCGTAACTCACCGTGGCGGACACGCTGTCGCGCACCTCCTGCTCGGAGAGGCGACGAGGCTCGGCGCGCAGGATGCCCGCGATGGTGGCCTCGCCCAGGCCCATGGCGGCGGGAATGCTTTCGCTGTCCGGCTCGCCCTGCACCACGAACACCAGGTAGTCCTCGATGCCCTCGCGCATGCAGGGTCGCTGCACCGCGTCGCCGATGGTCTGGAGGATCGCGGCCACCCGGGCCCGGGCATCCGCCTGAAGCGCCGGGTGACCGGCTGCAGATCCCGAGAGCTGCGAGAGGCCCTCGGGATCGGCCAGAAAGGGGATCCGGTACGCCAGACTCACGGCGCCGAAGTCGTAGAGACTGACCTGCACCACCGGCTGAACCCGATGGCCCTCGAGGTCGATGGGCGGAGCCTCCTGCTCGAGCCGCAGCGGCGCGCTGCTCCAGTCGATGCCGCCGGGATTGCGCGAGAGCGGAAGTCGGATGCGGCCCGCCCCGCGAAGCACCGCCTCGGCCTGCACCAGGTCGATGGCCAGTCCGACCTCCATGGCGAGGAACAGGTGGCAGGTGCCCCGCAGTCGCGTGGTTGATGAAGCCATGATCAGGCCAGCGTAGGATGCGGGCATGCCTGACGGAAGTCCCGGAGGAACCCCACCGAGCAAGGGACGCCGCGAGGGATGGGACCGCGTGCTCGTGGCCCTGGTCTCGAACGAATCCTGGACCATGGACCTGCTGCGGGACGCGTGTGACCGCGAGGACTTCGAGGTGCGGCAACTGCCCAGGTGCGACGACGCGTTCGAACGGATCGTGCGGATGGCGGCCAGCGTGATCGTGGTGGACATCTCGGGCGGTGATCCCGCGCCCTTCGATCTGCTGAGGCAACTGCAGGCTGCGCCTGAGACCCGGTCCTTGCCCACCCTTGCGCTCTCGCCGATGCCGGATCCGCTTGCGCGGGCGGCCGCCATCGCCGTGGGCGTGGAGGACGTGGCCCACCGGGGGGTGGATCCCGAGGAACTGCAGTCGCGGCTGAAGACGCTGGCCCGCCTGGCGAACGCGGCCATGCGCGACCAGGAGAACGAGGCATCGCTGCACCGCCTGCAGGTCCGGCTGCGGGAACGAGGGCGCGAGCTGGAGGAGTCGCATCGCCTGGTCGAGCACATGCGACATTCGCTTCAGACCGATCAGCACACGCAGCGGAGCCGGGTGGAGGGTCTGGTGCAGGTGGCCATGGAGCTCAACAAGCTCCAGGACTTCCACGTGCTCATGGACCGCATCCTGAAGGAGGCTCGCCGGCTCATTCATGCGGACGCGGGCACCATCTACATCCGAGAGGGCAAGCTGCTTCGTTTCGCGTATGCGCAGAACGACACCCTGGACCGGGACGCCGTCGGCAGCCCGCGATTCAGCAGCTTCCTGCTTCCCGTGGGCGATGGCTCCATCGCCGGCTGGGTGAGCGCCAGCGGCGAGACGGTGAACCTGGCCGACGCCTACGAGCTGGATCCCCGCGCGCCCTACCGTTTCGACCGCAGCTTCGACCAGATGACCGGCTACCGCACGCGCAGCGTGCTGGCGATGCCGCTGAGGACCAGCATGGGTCGCGTGGTGGGCGTGCTGCAGGTGATGAACGCCATGGGGTCCGACGGGCGCCCCCGCCATCGCTTCAACGACGACGACGTGACGCTGCTGGGCCACTTCGCCAGCATGGCGACGGTGGCGATCGAGCGCACCCAGCTCACGGAGAGCATCATCAACCGCATGCTCCGCATGACGGAGACGATCGATCCTGACGAGACCGGCCGGCACACGGAGAAGGTGGCGGGCCTGTCGGCAATCCTCTTCGAGGGCTGGGCCCAGCGTCGTGGGCTGGAAGGTCCCGCCTTCGAGCGGCAGCGAGACCGGCTCCGCATCGCGGCCAAGCTCCACGACGTGGGCAAGGTGGGCATCGACAACCGCATCCTGAAGAAGCCCCGGGGCGTCCGACTGACTCCGGAGGAATTCGCCGAGGTGAAGCGTCACGTGATCATCGGGGCGAGCTTCTTCCTGGACAACCCCACCGAGGTTGACGAGGTTGCCCGCGACGTGGCGCTGAACCACCACGAGCGTTGGGATGGTTCGGGCTATCCGGGCCACGTGGACGTGTTCGGCCATCCGATTCCCGATCCCGCCACGGGCCTTCCCCGGACCGGTGGCAAGAAGGGACTGGAGATCCCGCTCTTCGCGAGGATCGTCGGACTGGCCGACGTGGTGGACGCCCTGGCGAGCGAGCGCTGCTACAAGCCCGCGTGGGAGGAGCGTCGCGTGCTGGAGGAGGTGCGGGCCCACTCGGGCCGTCATTTCGATCCGGAGCTGGTGGAGATCTTCTTCGAGCGCCTCGAGGCGATCCGCGAGTTGCGTCGAGCCCTCGGGGCCTGAGCCCCTATCCTTGGTCCATGCGGGCGCTGCGATTTCGAGTGGACGGGCGAACGCTGGCCATGGACCTTCGGTGGATCCACGAGATCTGCCCGCTGGTCCGCCTGAAGGAGGTGCCCGGGGTGCCTCGATGGCTGGCTGGCCTGATGGACCATCATGGGCAACTTGTGCCGGCGGTCGACGCCTCGCTGCTCATGGGAGGTCCTGGCGTGGCTCAGGTGCTCGGGGCGAGGCTGATCCTGGTGCACGGTGCCGACCACGATGCCTCGGACGCGCGGGTGGCCACCTTTGCGCTGCGCGTGCACGCCGTGGATGGGGTGGCGGACATCGACCGCGGGGCGTCGTGGACCACGCCGGGCGGCCTGCCGGGCATGCCGTTCCTTGGCGAGGTGACGGGTGATGGCGCAGGGAGCGTGCACCTGCTCGATCCTGCGAGACTGGCCGCCCTCCATGCGTCGCTGCTGCAGGGACCGGCCGTGCTGGCGTGCTCTCGCGGAACCGTGCGCCCATGATGACCCCGCTCGCGGACTGGATCCGTCGTCGGCATGGTCTGGAGGCTGGCGTGGCCGACCACCTGCTGCAGGAAGCGCGGCGCCTTGCAGCGCGGCTCTCCCTGTCCGAGGCTGATCTGGTTCTTCGCCTCGAGCGGCATCCGGGGGAGGCCGAGGCGCTGTGGCGTCACGCCGTGCCTCCCGAGACGTGGCTCTTCCGACAGGTCCAGGCCTTCGAGGCGTTGCGTCGCTGGATGGGGGGCCACGTCGGCCAGCCGCTTCGGTTGGCGAGCCTGGGCTGCGCGACGGGGGCCGAGGCGCTCTCCATGGCCGCGGTGGCAGCCAGTCTGGGTCGTGATCGGAGCTCCACGCGGATCCTGGCCATGGACCGGAACGCGGAAGCGCTTGCCCGGGCGCGAAGTGGATGCGTCTCGCCCCTGGGGCAGCGGTCGCCCCTGCCTGCATGGGCGCAGGACTGGTTCGAGCCGATGCCGGATGGGAACCTTCGCCTGCGGATCGAGGCCCTGGCCATGATCGAGTGGGTCGAGGCGGACCTGCTCGATGCAAGCGCCACAGCCCCTTGCGATGCCGCGATGTGCCG
>JBILWQ010000240.1:0-3709 GCA_044369805.1 Phycisphaerales bacterium | reverse complement strand
GCAGCGGATGGGCGGACGGTTGCCGAACGCCCAGTTGATCTTGTCGATGCTGTGCACGGCCTGCTCCACGATGAAGTCGCCCGAGAGCCAGACCATGTGCTGCCAGTTTCGGATCTGGAAGGCCATGTCGGTCCAGCCGGCCTGCCGTGGCACCACCCCAAGGGGATTGGTCAGGTAGTCGCTGTGCATGGCCACCACCTCGCCCAAGTCGCCACCCAGCACCCGCTCGAACAACGCCCGCTCGGGACTGGAGCGCCGCCAGCAGAAGCCGCTGACCAGGTTCAGGCCCTTCGCCTGCGCCATGGCGGCCGCGTCGATGACCTGGATCGCACCGGCTCCATCCACGAACATGGGCTTCTCGCAGAAGACGTGAAGCCCCGCATCCACCGCCGCCTTCAGGTGCGCGGGTCGGAAGGCGGGAGGGCCTGCGAGGATCGCCGCGTGCACGCCGCTAACGCACGCACGCGGCGCGGCGTCGATGCCCGCGAATCGCCGCTCCGGCGGCACCTGCACTCGGTCCCCGAGCCCGGCGTTCTTCAACGCGTCGATGGCCGCCTCGATGCGGTCCGGGAAGGCATCGCACAGGGCCCAGATCACCACGCCGGGGTCGGCCTTCAGGGCCTGTGCCGCCGCGCCGGTCCCGCGGCCGCCGCAACCCACCACCACCACGCGGATGGCGTCGCTGCCCTTCACGGAGACCTGGGCCCGCACCGCTCGCGGCACCGCGATCACCGCCGCCGCCGCCATGGCGCTTCCCAGGAATTCGCGTCGAGTGCTGCCGTGCGTCATGTCGCTCATGGGGTGTTCTCCGGGGTGCGAGAGCCTGAATCGGGGGCACGAACCCCCGGTGGAAGTTCACCTCGCTCGCGGGAGTCTGGCTCACAGACCACGCGCAGTCCGGCAAAGGGAGCGTCGGCAAGCCACCAGCGGCTCGGCGGCATCTGAGGGTCACTCGCGTTCCACTCGGGGCTCTGCCGCTGCACGTGTTCGCAGCCGAACGCCTCGGGCTTGTCGAGGTACGAGCCTCCCCAGAGCACCAGTGTGCCGTCGTCAGCCACGGCCCACTCGGCGGCGTTGCCCCAAAGCCCGCGGAAGCCGCGGTGGTCGGGTTGCCCCGACTCGACCGGATGGGTGCTGCCGTTGGCATTCCCCGCATGCCAGCAGAGAGTGTCACGTGCCGCCTGCTCACCCGGCCCTCCGCCCGGGCACACGGACCGCAGCTCCCCCACCGTGGGCAGGCGGAAGCGGCGACCCGTCTTGGCGCTCAGCCACTCGCAGAATCGCCGTGCGGTCTCGGACGAGACGCAGATGGCGGGATAGCCCGCGTGCCCAAAGCCCCGATCCATCGAGATGTACGGCTTGCTGGGCCTGGCCACCGCGTCCGCCTCGGCTGGCCCGGATTTCCCGTCGCGGCTGAACACGAACGCGTCGAGCAGTTCCCACGGCACCTCCGTCCGGCCGATCCACAGGCTGACCATCCTGGTGTCGTCGAGCCTGCCGATCAGGTCCATGCGCAGCGCCGTTCCGGGAACCGCGATCTGGAGCATCCGAGTTGCCGCGGGCTCACCCGTCGCCGCGCCGACCACCACGGCGGCCAGGATCGCGGCGGATGTCCGGCGGTTCCTCACGGGGTTCAGAACAGCAGAAGCATGACGCCAATGTCGCCCGAGTCGACCACGCCATTGCCATCGAGGTCGGCCGAGCCGCTGCCACCGAACTGCAGGAGCAGCGACCCGATGTCTCCGGCGTCCACGATGCCGTTGCCATCGAGGTCGCCCGTTGCACATCGCGTGTCGGAGACGCTGATCTCGTCCACACCTGCCTCGACCACCGAACCGGAGTCGAGATCCCGGGCGATGAAGCGAAGCCTGACCGTGGTGGCCGCCGGCGACACGAAGTCCCGCACACGGAAGCTCTTCTGGACCCAGGCGCCGGCGTTCTCCGAGACCAGTTCCAGCTGGGTCCAGCTGGCCCCGTTGTCGCCGGAGATCTGGATGGGCATGGTGTCCAGGTTCGGGGCCGCACCCTGATTATTGCTGAACCACCGCCAGTAGCTGATCCTGGGATCCGTCAATCCGGCGATCGAGTAGGCCGGTGACGTGAGCGTGGTGGTTCCGCCATCGATGTCGGCGGCACCCACGGCTCCGCCAACCGCGCCGTTGCCGGTGATGAAGCAGCGTGTTCCGTCGCTGGACACGTCGTTCTCCGGCTGCGCCGCGGTCCCGACGGGATCGGCATTGATCCAGAGGCCCGCCGTGGCATTGTCACCAGGTGCCCCGATGGTCCACCCCGTGCTCACCTCGCATGCGTCGCGCGAGATCTGCGTCACGCCGCTGCCGCCGGTGCCCGTGTAGTCGCCCTGGAGCGGGCTGCGGATCACGCTGCCATCGGCGACATCAACGGAGATGGACCAGCTCACGGTTGCACCGCAGGCGACCGGCGGGGCTGAGGCCACCCAGAGACCCGGCGACTCCTCC
The DNA here is from genome assembly GCA_044369805.1 of Phycisphaerales bacterium. Lineage (GTDB taxonomy): Bacteria > Planctomycetota > Phycisphaerae > Phycisphaerales > SM1A02 > SYAC01. The sequence continues at coordinate 1,232 of JBILWQ010000240.1, read as the reverse complement.
TGCATCGGCGTGCTGGCCTGCACACCGCCGATGGTGGTGTTCAGGCGGACCCCGTTCTGGCCAAGGGAGAAACCGCTGCCCGGAGTCACCTCCACCGCGACGCGCTGACGCACGCCGAACCACGAGGGCTGGCCCTCGGGGAAATCGATGGTCGCGGGCTCGGGACCCACGCGCCACACGAAGAGGCCACTCTCGAGGTCGGAGCCCAGGATGGTGCCCGAGGGCAGGAACGGGTAGTTGCTCCAGAGCCCGTTGAAGGTGGCCGCTCCGCTGGCGGTGCCATCGTCGTTGGGGAACGTGTCGAACCACGCCACCTGCTGGGGCGAGGCCCCGTTGCTGATGTCGAAGATGCGAAGACCCGTGGTGTAGTTCGAGCAGTACAGAAGGTTGCCCTTCACGTACTCGTTGTGATCGATGGAGGTCAGGCCCGTGTTGTAGGTGCCCACCACCACGGGAGCCGCCAGGTTGCTCACGTTCACGATGCGACCCACCGCGTAGATGCCGCGATTGTCCTCGTCGAGCTCGTCATTGATGTAGGCGAACTGGCGATCCTCGCTCAGCCACACCTGGTGGCAGAAGTTCGCGTTGGCGTAGGTGCATCGGCCAATGGTGGTGATGGCCGACTTGTTGGTGACATCGAGGATGTCCATGCCCGTGTCGGTCTGGCCGCCGTTGAGGCCGCCACACGCGAAGAACACTTCCTTGCCCGCGTAGGGACCCGAGCTGTAGTAGTACACGGCACCATCGTGCACATACTTGGGGGACCAGGAACCCACCAGGACCGGGACCGCCGGATTGGCCAGGCTGTAGATCCGCAGCCCGTTGCTGCCGCCACCCATGCGGTACAGGAAGGCCCGCTCGGTGCCTCCCTGGTCCACGTAGTTGCTGATGATCATGGTGTGCGTGGCCGTGGTGCCCGTGGAAGCGTCGATCGATCCGAGCTGCGTGACCGTGCCGCTGTCGATCTGCGAGAGATCGAAGACCTGGATGCCCCCGCCACCCTCGCTGACCGCGTAGGCATAGGTCTTGTAGGTCTTCATGTTCCGCCACAGGCTGCTGGGACCGCTGCGGAAGGCCACCACCTGCGCGTTGCCCGGGTTCGTGACCTCGACGAAGGCCGTGCCCGAGGAGAGTCCCATGATCGCGTACTCCCGGCCTGAGGGACTCACGTAGCCCCATACGTCGTTGCCGCTGGTCGCGGAGGCGTTCATGGAGGCCAGCGGCAGCCACGA
>JBILWQ010000349.1:0-3736 GCA_044369805.1 Phycisphaerales bacterium | reverse complement strand
TTTTTTTTTACACGGTGCAGTCTTGGGTTCTTATCTCGGCCCTCGAAGCGCTTTTTCGGTGTCCGAGTGGTGTATCGCAGCGAGCTCAATTTTGGAGAGGGTTTCTTGCAAACGGCCGGGTGTTGTTGTTGTTGTGTTTTTTGTTCTTGTTGTGGGTGTTGTTTTGGGTGTCTGAGCTTGTTTCGCCTCAGGACTGTTCGCTGTCTCTCTCTCCATGTTTTCCAGATTGTGTACGCAAGCTTCATGCAGGAGAGTCGCAGCTCGCGGATTGTCTGGGTGGCCTTCTTGTGGGCTAGGTGGACAGCGTTTGCTGCAGGTTCGTTGTCTGTGTGGAGGTGATACTGACTGTATAGCTCGCGCAGTCCTTGAGGTTGGATGCCAAGCAGGCCTGCGAATCGATCGTGCTGCTGGATGTTTGCTAGTGCCTCTCTGACGACGATTTCTTCCTGTTCGGATGTTGTAGGGAAGGCTTGCTTCCACACAGGCCACAGGTCCATCGCCCTCGTCTTCTCATCCTCAGCGATGAACCATTGTAGCTTGTCTTGCAACAAGTGGTGTGGGTCAGCCTGCTGTATGATCAGCGCTATCTGCTCGCGGAAGGTTCGTTGCATAGCTGTACACGAGTAGATATGTCTGAGAGATTCCTGTTCGAAGTTGCAGAATAGACACACTGAATTGTACAGAGCGTATCGTTGTGTTGTGAGTGCATTTTTATCTGTCTCTTTTCCATTCACACATCTTCGACGCCTGTCATGTGTGTCTGCTGTCTGGGTCAGTGCTTGTAGATAGAACTCGAGGAGGCCGTTGTCTTGTTGACGCCTCATGATCTGACATAGCTCTACTGTGTCGGTAGGGTTGACGCGAACAAGCTCGCCATGCTTTCTCCGTTTCATCCACTCATTCAGCAGCTGGCGCATGGCTTCCCGCTTGGCCTCCTTTCTGACGTCACCTGGTATGTGGATCGGTTCGCATTTCGCCTCCTGCGCGTCTCTATGCTTGTTTTCCCGCTGTAGCGGTGTGTTTACGATCCCGAAGATGACATCATTTTCGTTCTGCTTGAATTCTGGCAGGCGCATACCCTCTCCCTTGGATCGTCCCTGATTCGCGAGGGTGTCTGCTATGCCGTTGCCAATCGAATGGGGGTCCTCGCTGTTGGTGTGTGCGCGAATCCAGCGCAGTTCCGTCGGTGCGGATCGGAGCTTTCGCATGAAGTGGATGCTCCTCACAAGCGGCCTTGCCGGTGTCCTCGACCAGGTTCGTTCAGACACATAGTCAAACTCTTTTTCGAGTCCCTGTACCGCACTAAGCGAGTCGGTAAAGATGGTCAGTGGTGCATTGATGGGCGTGACTCGCATTGCCAGGAGGATGGCCATGAGTTCTGCTGCGTAGTTGTTTCCACTCGTCTTGAATGGCTCTGCAATTTTGATTTCAGTGTGTCCCTGCTGTTGGATGAGCACTCCAATGCCGCTGCATCCTCGCTCGCCGACTGGAGTCGATCCATCCGTGTAGGCGGTGGTTACCTGTGTGGATGTGAGCCCTCGGTAAGTGGACTCGACTCTCCGATACGGTTTTCCTTCAGCTTCCTGCCACATTTGGAGGGGGAATATCTGCTTACTGAGCTCGGTTTCCTCGAAGGTGTCGGGGGCGTTCTTGTACCAGGGTTGTCGATTGAATGTGGCCGAGATGTTCAGGCGTTGCATAGCATTTGCTGCCCGGTGTAGCCATGTGACAGAGCGGTGACTGATGTCGCCGTTTAGGTACTCGATTGCTTCTGCCTTCTCCTTGCTTTCGCTTTCTGCGAAGAGTCTAGTCCATAGGGTTTTAGAGGACGGCTCTTGCCTGCTGTTTAGCCTGATATGGAGTTCCGCTGTCTGCACAATGTCTTGGAGGAGCTTAATGCTCGGGATGTTCGTAATGATGTGGAACGCTGCCTTGCAGAGACTGTGCTTGCTGCGCATGCTTGTATTCTGGAGAACCAGGCAGCGTAACTCCGAGTCCCACTTTGTGAGCGTGAGTGGTGGGATGTTTGCGTGCTTGAGACCTATGTCAAGCTTGGGCAGCAGGTATTCCCACGTAGCAGTCGCTCTCATCAGTGTGTTGAGTCTATTTCTCCTGCATTGTGCACGAAACATGTTGATGTGTGACTGCATTTTGTTTCGCTGTTCCTTCCAGGACAGGTTCAGGTCAATGAGCACCCCGAGATGTCTCCAGGCTTCGGCGGGATCCCGGTACGGGACGCGTGAGTTGACCTCCCCGAGCTCCTTGTGCAATCCGGTAAGATGATCCTTCTTCTCCCTGGTGTCACACGTCCAGAATGACTTGTCGGAGTTGATGTCCATCCTGTGGTATCGAAAGAATTCTCTGATCCACTCATGCATGTGTTGCAGCCCTACCCACGAATTGGACGTCACCGTGAAATCGTCCGCAAACGCCGTCGATGCTGTGCGCGTGTCACTGCCCTGCATAAGGTAACCATACTCACTATTATTGTGTAGTGGGTTCTTGTCAAGACCGACATGAAGGACGTCTACTACGAAGATAAACAGGAGAGGTGCGAGGGGGTCTCCTTGTTTCACCGACGTGAGGAGGGGGAAGGGTTGAGATGTTCCCATATCGGTCAGGAGCTGGGCGGTAGCGCCTGTGAGGGTCGACATGACATACTTGACAAAGTGTGTGGGGAAGTTGAGGCGCTCAAGTGACATTCTGATGGTGTAGTGTTGCACCGAGTCGTATGCCTTGCGCTGGTCATAACTGGCCAGGTGAAGATGAGCGTCTAGACCCCTCTTGTCTCTACCGACTTTGTCTTCGAGTATGTCAATGAGAGTGTCTATGCACTGGTGAATGTTGCCATGTCGGAGAAAGCCTCTCTGTGCTGGGTGGAGAGTATCCGGGTGTTTGGTGAGACGATCCATGATGCGTCGGGCCAGGATCTTACTGATGATCTTTGACAACTCGGGAATGATGGATATGGGCCTCAGAGAGTTCACGTCCGGCTTAGGGGATGCGTGCTTGGGGATCATTTTCATTTGGACGCTTCTGATGCAGTGAGGGGCTCTTCCATGTCGAAAGATCGTTGAGATTAATGTGTGGAGTGAATCTATCACCACGTCAGAGTTAATCTCAGCTTCCATACAGATGAGGACTTTCAGAAGGTCGTTAGATATACCCATATGCCCTGTTTTCCCATTGCCTGTGCGCATGATCACTCGCCTTATGTCTTCGCGTGTTGGTACGTCCATGACATGTGCAAAGATGGCGGGGTCGACAGTGGCTCGGTGTTGAGAGTACATTCTATCTACCCACTCGATCTGTTCTGTGGGTTGATTGCGGCCGTCACCAAACGTGTTCGCCATATGCTGGCGAATATGATTGACTGCTGCCTTTCCCGTCAGTATCTTTCCATCCTTATTCTCGATCTTGGTGACTTTGTGGGGGGTGTTTCCTCGCACAAAGACATCGTAGAAGTTTGCACGATCATCTTGGAACATGACTTCCGGACGTAGCTGTCTGGCAATGAGCTGTCTGGCTACGAAGCGCTTCTTCTGGCGCATTAAGTTGAGCATGTCGGGAATTTGTTCGAGCCATTCCTTGAACTGTTCAGCGGTCCAGTGCCACGATTCTGCTGGTATGAGGTTCATCTGCACCGCGTTTCGTATGATATCTTGGTGTTTTTCCGTGGAGATTTGGATCCTCGCTTGTCTCGGGTCGGTGCTAAACGCCAGAAGGTGATGGCGGA
>JBILWQ010000238.1:0-3737 GCA_044369805.1 Phycisphaerales bacterium | reverse complement strand
GGGCATCTCGAAGAAGTCGATGCCGCCATCGTTCAGCACGTTCTCCGCGGGGAAATCCGTCACGGTCATCGGCACGCTGATCCACGCGCCCACCTCGGCGCCACCCGCGTAGGTCTCGTTCTGGTTGCTCGTGAGGGGGTTCGAGCCGTCCACATCGACGCGGTACTTCAGCGTGACGCTGTTCAGTCCGCTCACATCGTGCGCGAATGTCCACACCGCGAAATCGCCCGAGAGCGTGCGCGCTTGGTACTTGTGCGCCGGGCCGTAGTTGAGCCCACCCGGGTTCCAGGGCCAGCGCTGCGGCAGCCAGATCGAGGGGCCGGTGCGATCCTGCGATGCGTTGCCGATCGCGCTGATCGCCCACCCGTTCGCCTCGTTGCAGGCGACGGTCGGCTTCACCTCCATGTCCAGCGCCGTGCCGTAGTACATGTAGCCCGAGTTCAGCGAGCCCAGGAAGAAGTGCCAGGCCTTCTCGCTGGCGCGGCTCGCCGACTGCGGCCGCAGCACGTGGCTGATGCGGACGGGCTGGCCCGCGTCGGTCTGGATCTGTTCCGCCGTGTCCACCAGGTTCTGCGTGGCCGTGATCACCGCCCAGTTGCGGATGTCCTCGGCCCAGCCGTTGTCCACGTCCACGTTGCCGCTCGCATTCACCGGCGGCCAGTTCCAGTTCAGGAACTGCGGCGCGCCGAAGTCGCCGTCGGCGTTCACCCACGCGCCGTCCTCCACGTGCACCACGTCGCTGGCGGGAACAGGGTGGTCGTTCAGGTACTTCTGCACCATGGTGGGCACGTAGCCCGAGCCCACGGCGCTCGAGACGATGTTGGGCACCGCCTCCATGTAGTAGCTGTAGCCGCCGCCCCAGGCGTTGTCTCCATCGTGCGCCAGCACCAGCAGCTGCGGCCTGCTGGCCGGGTTCCTCGCCTGCAGCGTGTCCAGATGATTGAGCGGCAGCGGGTTGTAGCCGTCGAGCCAGCCAAGACTCTGCGAGCATGGCACCACGATCACGCTGCTCTCGGCGCCGGTGTCGGGATTCACCCACTTGGCCCGGTGGGGGGTGAAGGCCAGCGGCATGGCCTCGGCGGGTCCGCAGCCGCGGCTGATGGAGAGACGGAACCAGTCCACGCCTGACGGATTCACCTGGTCGGCCTTGTTGGGTGGGTCGCAGTTCACGCCGCCGCTGCCGAGCTGCACCGGGAAGTCCGGGCATGCGCGGCTGATCTTCTCGCCGCTCACGAAGGTCCACTGGATGCCCGCTTCGGCCAGCAGCGGAATGATGCGCTCGCTGAAGGCCATCTCGCTGGGGAAGAATCCCTTCGAGATGGCGGGCGAGGCGGCGAAGGCCTCGGGGTGGATCAGCTGGTAGAGCGCCAGTTCCTTGCGGATGGTGCTCTCCTCGCACAGCGGCAGCAGCGCGTGGTGGAAACTGAACTGCACGATGTCCATGCGCGGCACGTTGGTGCCCGACGCGGCGGTGCTCCACCCGCGGCTCTCGCGCCAGCCGCCGAACCAGTTCGTGGAATAGCCCAGCTGGCCGCCCGCCTCGGCGAAGCTCTGGATGTTCTCGATCAGTCCTCCGCTGAAGCTGACCTGCGCACCCGCCTCGGGGCTCCAGCGGATGGCGTTCACGCAGTCACGCGGCCGCCACTGGTAGGCCGCCACGCGGTCATCCAGTCCGAAGATGCCGCGGAGGTCGTTCTGCGGGTTGGTGGCGCCTCCATCCTTGCGCACGATGCTCTGCCAGGCGCGCTCGTAGCGGCCGCCATTGGCGTCGGGCCAGTAGATCGGCTGTTCCATGTGCCACAGCCAGGTCAGGTGCAGTTTCTGGCTCTGGGCAAGCGACGCGGCGGTGGGCAGCAGGGCGGCCAGAGTGGCCGCTCGCAGGGCGGGGTGGGGCATGCCGGCTCTCAATCTACCCCCGAACCAAGGGAATCCAAGACCTTTTGGAGCCGATTCGTCGATCGCTCCAGGCGGGTCCGGGAAAGACGGCCCGAGTCAAGGGCCTCCGAGATGGCCTCGATCACGCGCCGCTGGCGATCGAGCCTGTGGCAGACCAGCACCTGGTCGCAGCCGGCCTCGATAGCGCGTACCGCGGCCTCACCCAGCTCGAAGCGGTCGGCGATCGCCTGCATCTCGAAGTCGTCGGTGAAGACGAGCCCATCGAAGCCCAGTCGCTCGCGGAGCAGGCCCGTGACCACGCGGTGCGACAGGGTGGCGGGCACCTCGGGATCGATGGCATCGAAGAGAACGTGCGCCGTCATGATGGCGGCGATGCCCGCCTCGATCGATGCCCGGAAGGGAACGAGTTCCACGCGATCGAGCCGCGCCATGTCGTGCGGAAGCCGAGGCAGATCCAGGTGACTGTCCACGCTGGTGTCGCCGTGGCCCGGGAAGTGCTTGCCGCACGCGGCCACGCCCGCGGCCTGCAGGACCTGGGCATAGGTCACGCCATGCGCCGCCACTGCGGACGGATCCGATCCGAATGCGCGAGCGCCGATCACGGGATTCGCCGGGTTGCTGTCGACATCGAGCACCGGGGCCAGGTTCATGCCGATGCCCACCGCCCGGAGCATGTCGGCGGCACGGCGCGCCGAGGCGGCGACGGCCTCCGCACCCGCGTCGCCCGCCTGCCGCCCCGAGGGCAGGTCAGGGAACCCTTCGCCACGGAACCGCTGCACCCGGCCACCCTCCTGGTCCACGCTCACCAGCACCGGACCGCCCGCGGCCTCGCGGATGGATCTCGTGAGCGCGCGGAGCTGGTCCGCGCTGCGGAAGTTCCGGGTGAACAGGATCACGCTTTGCACGCCGGCCTGGAGGAGCCCGGCTGCCTCACCAGGCAGTTCAGGTCCGTCGAAGCCGATCGTCACAAGTCCGGCGGCGGCGCGGTTCATGCTTCAACGCTATCGGCTGGCGGGAGCCGCCGCGAGCCCGAATGCCGCCTCAGGAGAACTGCAGCAGCAGCAGGCTCACGTCGCCGGAATCCACCACCCCGTTCTGGTCCAGATCGCCGGTGCAGCAGGCACAGTCGCCGAACTGGAGCAGCATGAGGCTGATGTCGCCCGCGTTCACGAGACCATCCCCGTCCTGATCCGCGGACGGGGTCACGGTGAAGCTGTTGATCGCCGTGGTCCAGCCGGAGGCATTGCGTGTCTCGCCAATCCCCCAGAAGGTGCAATCGTTCACCGGATCGACCGCGCAGGCGAAGTAGTCGCCCCAGCGGGAGGTGCCTGATCCTCCCGGACTCGATGTGGCGGTGGCCAGCGTGACCGGAGCGCCCAGCGTGCCGCTGGGGTCCGTGGCTCGCCGCGAGGCGGCCCGCACCTGTGGGTAGATGGCGGTGGAACTCGCACCATGCACCACGGCGACGTCGCCACGGGCATTGACCGCGATGGCGGGGAAGAACGTGCTCTCGGTGCTGCTGGCGGGCGAGATGCTTCCGCTCATGGCAAGCGAGGGCATGTTCGTCGCGATGTTGGGCCAGTTGTTCAGGTTGAACTGGTACCAGCGAGCCAGGGCCCGGGTCGCGCCGGACACCGCATGGCAGGTGTAGAGCCTGCCGCCGCGCACCACCGCATTCATGATGCGTCCGTCAAGCGTGTCGAGCAGGGCTGAGGTGCCCAGGGCGCCCGCGTCCGGCGGCGCGGAATTCGAGGGCACCGTGATCGCTCGCGTGATCACCGAGGGCGTGGTGAAGGGGTTGTTGATCGCGGTCAGGATGATCGAGGTGTTCGACCCCCGGT
>JBILWQ010000237.1:0-3748 GCA_044369805.1 Phycisphaerales bacterium | reverse complement strand
CGCGGCGAGTGAAGTGGCCGACCGTGTCGGGCGATCCGATGGCGTAGGCCAGCCGGGCCGCGCTATCGAGGAGGTCGGCCCGGGTCCGGATGAGGGTGCTTCGAGCGGCCATCAGCTCGAGTTCCGACTGCAGGAGCTCCGGAAGCGTGCGCAGGCCGTTGACGTAGGCCTCGAACATGGCGTCGTAACTGTCCTGGCTGGCCTTCAGCAGCGACTCGCCGAAGGCGAACTGCCGTTCGGCGGCCAGTTGCCCGAAGTAGGCGCTCCAGACCTCGTTCAGGGCCTCGAGGCGAAGGCGGGTGAGCTCGGCCACGGCCTCGTTGCGCTCGGCGCGGGCCTTGCGGACCGCGTTCACGCGCTCGAAGCCGTCGAAGAGCAGCCACGAGCCGTTGAGACCGACCGCATACGTGGGCAGCGTGGTGTCGATGCGAGAGACCGTGCCGACGGGCTCCGGGGTGTAGTTGAACCACTTCTGGGCCATGTTGCCATACAGGCTCACGATCGGCAGGAAGTCCGCCTCGGCCTTCCGGATCCGGGCTTCCGCCGCGCGCACGCGCTGGCCAGCGGCCAGCAGGTCGGGGCGGTCGGTGCCGCCCACCGCCATCATGCGCTGCACGGTGTCGCCCAGCCGATCCGGGATCGGCATGCGCTGGAGCGAGACGATCTCCACCGGGACGTCCGCGGAGAGCCCCAGCTTTCGGGCAAGCGTGCCCCGCGCATCGAAGGTGGCGGCCCGGGACGCCTCCAGCTTGAAGCGAGCCTGCTCCCAACGCTGACGCGCCACCAGCACGTCCGGCATGATCGCCAGACCGTTCAGCAGGCGGTCCTCCACCGCCTCCATCTGCACGCGGGCCGTCTCCACGTCCTGGGCCTGCGTCTCCTCGAGGGCGATGGCGGCATCGAGGCGGAAGTAGGCCGTCTGCACCTCGAACACCAGCGTCTGCAGGGCCCGGTTGAAGGTCAGGTTGGCTGCGGCGAGCGCGCGGCGGGTCTCGTCGGTCAGCGCGTCGCGGCGACCGAAGTCGATGAGTTCCCACGTGAGTTCAAGGCCCAGGTCGCCCTGGGGTCCGTAGCCCAGCAAGCGCCCATCCTGCTGCGCGATGGCCTCCTGGCGGTAGCCCGCGAAGCCGAACGCGTTGAGCCGAGGCCACCACAGGCTCTCGATCATGGCCCACTGCGCGGCGGCGATGCGGGCACGTTCCCATGTCGCCCGGGTCGAGGGATTGTGCTGGAGCGCGAATCCCACCAGGAAGGCCAGGTCGCGCGGCCCCTCGCCCCATGGCGCGGCCGAGGCCTGGCCGGGCGGCGGGGCGGGTGCGGGGTTCTCGGGCTGGAAGGGCAGGGCCTGTTCCGTGGCGGTGAGTCGATGGAAGGCGTCCTCGTCCCAGAGGGCTTCCTGGCGGCAGGCCGAGGCGAGCACCAGGGTGCAGGCCACGATCGGGGCCAACGGGCGCATCCTTGCACCGGTCATGCGGCAGAGGGTAGCGGAGGCGGGGCGAGGGAGGAAGCGTTGTAGAGTGAAGACGGCTGACGCCGCCCATGAGTCTCGCCGCCGCAGCAGTCTCTCGCTCGATCCGGCCCAGTTTCTGGGCCCGTCTTTGGCAGGACATGCAGCCTCATCCCGGGCGAGCCAAGGAAGCCGCACGGATCGCGGTCGCCGGCATGCTGATCGTGGCCGTGCAGATGACGCTTCGCTATGAGCTGCTCTACCCGGCCATGACCACGCTGCTGGTGGTGAACGAGATCCGCGGCTACAGCACGCTCACCCGCTTCATCATCAACTTCATCGCCGTCACGGTCAGCTGCGGCGCGGCGGTGGCGCTCATGGCGCTCTTCATGCAGCAGCCCATGTTCCTGCTGCCGATCATGGCGGGCTACATCACGGTGGTCATGTACTTCATGGGCGCGTCGCGCTATCGCAGCGCCATGTTCAATCTGGGCTACCCGTTCGTGGTGGTGGTGTACATGTCGTTCTTCGACAAGGCCCATGCCGAGCACATCGCCATCATCGTCTACAAGTCGGTCATCACCGGGCTGGCCTGCGGAACGCTGGTGCTCATGCTCCTGTGGCCCGAATCGGCCAGCGTGGCGCTGCGCGAGCAGCTGGCGCACGGCCTGAAGGGGTCCGCGGGCGTGCTCCGACGGCTGGCAGCCGCGGCGCGCGGGGAGAGCGCGTTCGAGCCCGCCACCTTCGTGCCGGACCGCTACCGTGCCAAGACCCCCAAGCTGATGCTGCTGGCCGACCAGGTGCAGGTGGACTGCGGCTTGGGAGAGCGAGGTCGGCACGAGCTGTTCACGCTGGTCTCGCTCAACGCCCGCACGGCGGCCTGCGTGGGCGTGGTGGTGGAGCAGATGGCCGTGGGTCGGACCGTCGGGCCTGAGGAGGCGGAGGCGATCGAGGGCCTCGCCGAGGCGATCGACCGGGTGGTGGAGCGGCTCGAGGCCGTCGGAGGCGAGGAGGACCGCGGCGAGGTGCGGTCGCCCGATCGGGTGGTGGAGACGTCACGCGACGCGGAGCGGCCTGGTGCTTCCGCGGCGGCGAGGCCGGGGATGGACGGGATCCTGGAACTGGTCCAGGGCGTGGGCGAGGACGCCCGTCGCGCGCTGCCAGCGATCGAGGTGTTCGAGCGGGCCCGGCAGTTGCCCGACATCCTCACGCTGACGCTGCGGAACCTGCGCGACATGGCGGACCGCGTGGTGCTGCAGCCCATTCGCCAGCCGAATCCTGCCATGGTCAAGCATGCCTTCAAGTGCTCGATCACCATCATGATCTGCGCGCTGTTCTGCATCGCCATCAACTGGACCATGGGCATCGGCTGCGTGGAGACCGTCATGCTGGTGGTGCAGGGCACCTTCGGGGGCACGCTGCTGATCGGCGGCCTGCGCATGGCCGGCGTGGTGCTGGGCTACGCCATCGCGATCATGCTGATCATCTTCCTGATTCCCACGGTGACCACGCTGCCGGGCTTCTGGATGGTGTTCGGCGGAACGCTCTTCCTGACCAGCTGGGGCGTGGCGGGGCCGCCTCGGGTGGGTGTTCCATGCCTGCAGGCGATGATCGTGACCGACTTCGCGCTGCTGCAGACCACGCGGCCCGACATCAGCCTGCTGCCCGCCATGAACTTCGCGCTGGCGGTGGCCATGGGCGTGCTGGTCACCGTGGCCGTGTACTGGCTGCTCTGGCCCGTGAAGGCAGGGAAGGTGGTCCGCCCCACGCTGGCGTTCATGCTGCAGCGCGTCTCGGCGGCGCTGCATCGCGCGGCGCACGGCGCCCTGTCGGGACAGGCGGCCAACGTGATGCAGGCCACCATCGAGGAGGAACTGGCCAAGTGCGTGGCTGCACACACCAACGCCCAGTTCGAGCGGCACGAATCCACGCAGAGGCACGAGCTTGAACTTCGCGCGGTGATGGTGGTTGAGCACGCGTGCCATCGGGTGCTGATGGATCTGGCTGCAGAGGCCGGCAAGGATCCGCCGCAGCCGGAGGAGGCGGCCTCGCTTGAGGCAGCCGCGGCCCGATTCGCCCGGGCAGCGGCACGAGTGGAGGGCGTTGCATGGGACGGGGAGCCCTCGCCGATGGGGGCAAGTGGGCGTTTCGCCGGTGTGACGCGGGCGGCGGGATCGTTGGATCGGCTGCGAGGCATCCTGGCCGAGTTGGAGGGGCACCCTGAGGGGGAACCGATCCGGCTTGGAGTGGGGTGAGAGGCAGCCAGCCAGGGACGGGCCTACATATCGGACTCCGCGTACG
>JBILWQ010000236.1:0-3750 GCA_044369805.1 Phycisphaerales bacterium | reverse complement strand
CGCCCCTCGCTCGTCCTCGTAGCTCAATGGATAGAGCGCTGCCCTCCGAAGGCAGAGGTTGCGCGTTCGAGTCGCGCCGAGGACGCTTCGCCCCGGTCCATGCTGGCCGGGGCGTTCGGCTTTTCAGGCGCAGGGGCCGAATGACGTCAGCAGCATGCCGATGTCGCCCGCATCCACGCGTCCGCTGCCGTCCAGGTCCAGCCCACTCTCCATCCCCTCGCCAAAGCGGATCAGCAGTACGCCCAGATCGCCGGCGTCCACGGCGAGATTGCCGTCGAGGTCGTGAGGGCAGTCACCGGCCAGGACAAAGTCCGCGACCAGCATCAGGTGATCGCTGGCGGCACTGTCCTCGGCGAGCACGCCCGCGGAGTCGCGTTCGCCTGGATCGAGCCGCGCCGTGTCCAGCACCATGGCCTTCAGGGGCCGCAGACCGCGATCGCAGGCGATCAGGTCCAGCCTGCCGGGCCAGAACGGCGAGTAGCTGTCCCGCCACGTGAAGACATCGGATCCGATCACGGATCGTGGCAGCACGGCCTGCATGGCAGGTCCATCGGGCTCCTCCACGATGTCAAGCGGAACGCGACTGCCCACCAGGTTCCAGTCGCCGGCCAGCAGCACGGGCGCCCCGGCATGCGGTACCAGGGCCGAACCGAGTCGTCCCTGCCGAAGGTCCGCGACCAGCGTCGCCACGGCCTGCATCTGCTCGATGCGCCGTCCGTCCTCGCTGCTCCCCGCGTGACCACAGCACTTGGCGTGCAGGCAGATCACGAAGACATCCCCGCACTCCATCCGCGCCAGGCCGGCCACGAAGGCGTTGTCACGGTGCGGGGCCGGGATCACCGTGCCGCGCACCGCCAGCGTGCGCCCCTGGGTGCCGTTCTTAAGCACCCACCAGCTCTGGCCCACAGGCAACGGCATGGACGTCCCGAGTCGCTGCGAGATCTCCTGCCAGGTGGCGATGTAGTCCTCCTGCAGGCAGATCACGTCGGGTTGCGCGGCCGCGAGCAGTCGCAGCAGGGCGGGCCCGCGCTGCGCATCCAGCATGCCGTTGTTCAGCGTGTTGAGATTGGCCAGGCGAACATGCGACGCGGCCGGGCGATCCAGGTTGCCTCGTTCGACCGCGGGCATGGGCCGATCCAGTCGAAGCACCAGGTCCTGCGTCAGGCTGTCGGAGCCGCTCAGTCGCACGCGGATGCCGCTGCCCGTGGTGGCGCCTGCCGCGAGCAGGTTCAGTTGCCCCTCGAACAGCGTGGAGGTGTGGGTGGGCTGAAAGTGCCCGAGCTCGGTCCAGGGCACGGGCTGGCCGTTCACCGAGGCGGTGCGGCCCCGCAGGTCCAGCGTGAGCGTCCGGCCATTCACCTCCACGTCGATCCGCAGCGTGCCGTCGGATCCGGCTCCGGACTGAAGGTTCAGCGGTTGGGCGAGTTCCAGCCTCAGGTGCAGCGTGGTGCCTTCGGAGCTGGCCCAGAGCGATCGGACATCGAACGCGCCGCCTGCGTCGCCGACAGGGTCGCTCGCCATCGCCTGCGGCAGGCTCCAGTCGTCGAAGGTGCCGTCCGTGACGTGCTGGCGGGCGGTCGCCAAGGGTGTGGCGATCAGCGTCAGGAGTGTCGCGATCACGCGCTTCGGCGATGGGCGCATGGCCGGATTCTAGGGTCGGCCCCGACAGCCCCAATAGACTCGAAGGCATGCACCTGTCCGACTTCCAGCAGCACATCCGTGACCGCTACTTCGCCTCGGACAACGCCAGGGGTGCCGCGGGCACGTTCCTCTGGTTCACCGAGGAGGTCGGGGAACTGGCCCACGCGCTCGCGAATGCCGCCCGAGGCAAGGCCGATCCGGCCAACCTGCGGGAGGAGTTCGCCGACGTGCTCGCATGGCTGACCACGCTGGCCAACATCAGCGGCGTGGACCTGGAGCAGGCGGTGCGCGAGAAGTACATGGGTGCCGACGGCGGCCCGAAGGGCGTGAAGTGAACCGGCTTGACCTGCCCGGCGGCTGGTTCCTGAAGCCGCATGCGCCACCCAGCCCGATCGCCGGCTGGTGCATCCTCGAACTGGCCAGGCCTGCGGCCACGCTCGACGAGCTGACCGATGAGGAGGCCCGCCTGATGGGCAGCCATGTCCGCCGCGTGAGCGTGGCCGTGCGACGCGTGACCGGGTGCGACCGGATCTACCTGCTTGCCTTCGCGGAGGTGCACAGGCAGGTGCACCTGCATGTGGTGCCCCGGCACTGCGAGCACGAGGAGACGGCGGGCTGGTCGGTGGCCGACCACTACCGTGCGGTGCAGCAGGGACGATCGCCCGCTGCGGATCGGCTGGAAAGCGAAAGGGCCTTCGCGGACATCGCGAAGGCCCTTGGATGAACGGTCCGGCGTGGCTCAGCCCCCGACGGTCATGCGCACGAACTTCAGGATGCGCACGCCCTGCGGCAGCAGCTGCTTCACGCTCTTCTTGTCGTCCTTCACGTAGGGCTGGCCGAGCAGCGTGACTTCCTCGAGGAACTTGCGGACCTTGCCCTCGGCCATCTTGGCCGCGATCTGCTCGGGCTTGCCGCTGGCTTTCGCCTCGGCCTCCGCCTCGGCCTTCTTCTGGGCCAGCAGGTCGGCGGGCACGCCAGCCTCGTCGACCGCGATCGGCGTGGGCACGAATGCGGCCACATGCTGGCAGATGCCGGTGGCGATGTCGGCGGAGAGGTTGCCCTCGAACTGCAGCAGCACGGCCAGCCGGCCGTCGTGGTGCACGTACTGGGCGAAGTTGCCGCCCTGCAGGCACGTGCCGCGGCCGAAACTCACGTTCTCGCCGGTCTTGATGCGGATCTCGTCGATGCGGGCGGTCATGGGGGCGTTGGCCTTGACCTCGCCGGACTGCTCGCAGGCCATCTGGGCCACGGCGCCGGCCATGGCGCGGAACTCCTCGTTCTTGGCGGTGAAGTCCGTCTCCGCCCGCACCTCAACGATGCTGGCACGGCCGGGCTGCACGCAGACGGCCACGCAGCCCTGGCCCGCCGGGCGGTCGGTGCGGGTGTCCATCTTGCCCTTGAGCTTCTCGCGAAGCCAGGCCTCGGCCTTGGCCATGTCGCCGCCGTTCTGGGCGAGGGCGTCCTTGCAGTCCATGATGCCCAGGCCAGTCCGCTGACGGAGGGCCATGGCGTCCTTGGGGTTCACTTGCACGGTGGTCATGCGATGTCTCCTTTGAGGCGCGGCGGCGCCCGCAGGGGAAGTCCGCCGCTCGTGATGGTTCAGGCGTTCTCGACCGGTGCCGCCTCGGAGCGGCCGGGGGAGCCGGCATCGGCCTCGTCGGCCCGACCGCGGGCACGGAACTGGCTGCGGCTGCTGCGACGACGCGCCTGTGGGGCGGTCTCGGGGGCCGCATCACCCGACATGCCATCGCCCTCGCGATCGCCGCTGGTGGCGGCAGCCTCGGAGCGCTGGCTCTTGCCCTCGGTCACCGCGGCGCACAGCTCGCGGATGACGATGTCGATGGCCCGCATGCTGTCGTCGTTGCCCGGGATCGGGATGTCGGCCAGCTCGGGGTTGCCGTCGGTGTCGATCAGGCAGATGGTGGGGATGCCGAGGTTCTTCGCCTCGTTCAGCGCGTTCACCTCGCGGCCCACGTCGACCGCCACCAGGGCGCCGGGGAGCTTGGTCATGCCGCGGATGCCGTTGAGGTTGCGGAAGATCTTCTTCTGCTCGCGGGTGAGCTGGCTCTCCATCTTCTTGGAGTAGTTGCGGATCTCCCCGCTCTGCTG
>JBILWQ010000235.1:0-3752 GCA_044369805.1 Phycisphaerales bacterium | reverse complement strand
CCAGGCGGTCGAGTACGACCCCAACCGCAGCTGCCACATCGCCCTGGTCGAGTACACCGATGGCGAGAAGCGCTACATCATCTGCCCGAAGGGGCTGAAGGTGGGCGCCAAGGTCGTCAGCAGCCGCAACGCGGTCGAGCCGGACGTGGGCAACTGCATGCCGATCCGGCACATTCCCACCGGCCTGGACGTGCATTGCGTGGAGATGGAGCCGGGCAAGGGTGCGGCCCTCTGCCGCGCCGCCGGCATGGGCGCCCGCCTGACCAACAAGGAAGGTCGCCTGGCCACCATCGTGCTGCCGAGCGGCGAGATCCGCCAGATCCTCATGGACTGCCGCGCCACCATCGGCGTGGTGGGCAACGCCGACAACGCCAACGTGGTGCTCGGCAAGGCCGGCCGCAACCGCTGGCTCGGTCGCCGGCCCCGAACCCGCGGTGTCGCCATGAGCCACCACCAGCACCCGCACGGTGGTGGTGAGGGCCGATCCAAGGGCGGCCAGGAACCCAGCAACGCCAGCGGCACGCAGTCCAAGGGTGGACGCACGCGTCGCTTCGGCCTTTCGTCCGACCATCTCATCATCCGCCGTCGGTACAGCCGCCGCTACGGCCAGCTGAAGCTGTGATCCCAGGAGACCACGCATGAGCCGTTCCGCCAAGAAGGGTCCGTTCGTCGACGAGCGTCTCTACCGCAAGGTGGAGAAGCAGCAGTCCTCCGGCCGCCGCCAGCCCATCAAGACGTGGCGCCGCGCCTGCACCATCGTGCCCGAGTTCGTGGGTGTCACCTTCCAGGTGCACAACGGCAAGGGCTTCAGCGACGTGTTCGTGACCGAGGACATGGTGGGCCACAAGCTGGGCGAATTCGCCATCACCCGCATGTTCAAGGGCCACACCAACAAGAAGGAAGGCATCGACGGCGGCGAGAAGTCCGCCGCATGACCGGAGCACCATCCATGGCCTACGTCGCAACACACCGTTTCGCACGCATCGCCCCCCGCAAGGCGAGGCTCGTGGCCGACCTCATCCGCGGCAAGCCCGTGGATGTGGCGCTCACCGAGCTGCAGTTCAGCAAGAAGCGCGGCGCCGCCTACCTGCGGTACGTGCTTCGAAGCGCCATCGCCCAGGCCGAGCAGGCCAGCGTGGATCCGGGCCGCCTGTTCGTCAGCGAGAGCCGCGTGGACGAGGCGCCCACGATCAAGCGGTTCCAGCCGAAGGACCGCGGCCGTTCGCACCCCATTCTCAAGCGCAACAGTCACCTGATTGTCGGCGTGGACGTCCGCTGAGGAGCACACCATGGGACAGAAGACTCATCCGTTCGGATTCCGCGTCGGCGTCACCGAGGCCCACAAGAGCCGCTGGTTCGCCCCCAAGGCCCTCTTCGGCGAGCTGCTGATCGAGGACTACAAGATCCGCAAGTACGTCGACAAGCGGCTCAACCGCACGCCGCCCTTCGCGGCCGTGAGCGACGTGCACATCGAGCGCACCCGCGAGGAGCTGACGGTCATCATCAAGACCGCCCGGCCGGGCCAGGTGGTGGGCCTGAAGGGTGCCGAGGTGGAGCGACTGACCAACGACCTGCAGGCCCTCACCGGCCGAAAGGTCGCCATCAAGATCATCGAGATCAAGAATCCCGAGATCGACGCCCGCCTGATCGCGGAGACGCTGGGCGAGCAGCTGAAGAAGCGGGCCAACTTCCGCAAGGTGCTCAAGCAGCGGTGCGAGGGCGCCATGCAGAACGGCGCCCTGGGCGTGAAGATCCAGCTCAGCGGCCGTCTGGGCGGTGCCGAGATGAGCCGCACGCTGGACAGCCGCCTGGGCAAGATCCCGCTCAGCACGCTGCAGGCCAACGTGGACTACGCCGTCGCCCATGCGTTCACCACCAGCGGCGCGCTGGGCGTGAAGGTGTGGGTCTACAAGGGCATGTACAGCCAGGACCAGCAGGACGAGGTGGTGTCGAACGCGGCCGGTGGCCGCGCCCGCGCCCGAGGCCGTCGCTGAGCACGAACCCGAGGACCAGCCATGAGCATGATGCCCAAGCGAGTCAAGTTCCGGAAGCAGCAGCGCGGCAAGATGAAGGGCAACGCCACGCGCGGCAACTACGTGGCGTACGGCGAGTACGGCCTGCAGTCGCTCGAGACGCACTGGCTGAGCGCCCGGCAGATCGATGCCGGCCGCATCGCGGCCCAGCACTTCCTGCGGCGCCAGGGCAAGCTGTACATCCGCGTCTTCCCGGACAAGCCCATCAGCAAGAAGCCGCTGGAGACCCGAATGGGCACCGGCAAGGCGGATGTGGACTTCTGGGCCGCACGCATCAAGCCGGGCACGGTGCTCTTCGAGATCGCCGGCGTGCCCGAGGACCTGGCCAAGCAGGCCTTCGCCCGCATCGCCCACAAGATGCCCGTCAAGTGCCGCTTCGTCGGCCGTCGCATCGCCGTCTGAACGGAACCACCCATGGAAGCACGCGAGATCCGAAAGCTGACCGACGAGCAGATCACCTCCGAGCTGGCTGCCCAGCGCCGCAAGGTCTTCGACCTTCGGGCCCAGGCCGTCACCGAGAAGGTCGAGAACACCAGCCAGTTCCGAACCATCCGCCGCACCATCGCGCGGCTGCTGACGGAGCGGAACGCACGCACCAAGACCGGAGCCAAGGCATGAGCCACACCGCCGAGATCCACGTCCCCGAGAACAGTCCCCGCCGCGTCGGCGTGGTCGAGAGCGACGCCCGCGACAAGACCCGCAAGGTCGTCGTGGCGTTCGTGGCCCGCCACCCCAAGTACGGCAAGTTCACCAAGCGCCGGACGGTGCTGCACGTGCACGACGAGAAGAACGAGAGCCATGTGGGCGACCGCGTCGAGGTGGCCGAGTGCCGCCCGATCAGCCGCACCAAGAGCTGGGTCCTGCTCCGCGTGGTGGAGAAGGCCCCGGTCAAGCTGCTCGCCATCACGGAGGAGACGGGACGCTGAAAGGCGCCCGGACACGGTCATGATCCAGAAGGAATCACGCCTCGAGGTCGCCGACAACAGCGGCGCCAAGGAAGCCATGGTCATCGGCATCATGGGTGTCAGCACCGCCCGCGGCAGGTTCACCCGCGTCTCCATGGGCGTGGGTGACAAGGTCCTCGTGGCCATCAAGAAGGCCATGAGCACGGGCGACGTGAAGAGTGGCGACAAGGCCACCGCGGTCATCGTGCGGACCAAGTACCCCACCCGCCGGTCGGATGGCAGCTACGTGCGCTTCGACAGCAACGCCTGCGTTCTCATCGACGCCGAGGGCAACCCCCGCGGCACCCGCATCTTCGGCGCCGTGGCCCGCGAGCTGCGCGAGAAGAACTTCATGAAGATCGTGTCCCTGGCCTCGGAGGTGGTCTGACCATGGCTCGTCATGTCCGCAAGGGTGATCTGGTGATC
The DNA here is from genome assembly GCA_044369805.1 of Phycisphaerales bacterium. Classification (GTDB taxonomy): domain Bacteria; phylum Planctomycetota; class Phycisphaerae; order Phycisphaerales; family SM1A02; genus SYAC01. Next base: position 349 of record JBILWQ010000235.1, on the reverse strand, counting down.
GTCACCGCCGGCAACAGCCGCGGCACGGTCGGCGAGGTGCTCTCGGTGCTCACCGACAGCGACCGCGTGATCGTGAAGGGCGTCAACATCCGCACCAAGAATCTCCGCCGCACCCAGCAGCGTCCCCAGGGCGGGCAGGTGAAGCAGGAGTTCCCCATCCACATCAGCAACGTCAGCCCCGTGGTGGACGGCAAGCCCACCCGCGTCCGCTTCGTGACCAAGCCCGACGGCAGCAAGGTGCGCGTCGCGGCCCGTGGCGGCAAGGAACTGCACACGCTGCACAAGGGCCGCAAGAAGGCCTGAACCGGAGTCCAACCATGCCAGCCACGCGTGAAATCCCCCGACTGCA
>JBILWQ010000234.1:0-3753 GCA_044369805.1 Phycisphaerales bacterium | reverse complement strand
CTGCCGCTGGCCGAAGGCGATGCTCGCAACGGCACCTGCCGTGTACCGACCCACGCCAGGAAGCGCTCGCAGCGCCTGCGGATCGGAAGGCACTCGTCCATCGTGGGCCTTCACGATGCGAACGGCCGCCGCATGCAACGATCGTGCCCGCCGGTAGTAGCCCAGGCCGCGCCACGCCTCGAGCACCGCGGCCTCACCCGCCCGGACCATGGCCTGTGGACTTGGAAAGCGACGAAGGAACTCGGGATATCGCTCCACAACACGGGCCACCTGCGTCTGCTGCAGCAGGGCCTCGCTCAGGAGCGCCGACCATGGTGTCCGGCGGCGGCGCCACGGCAGGTCCCTGGCATGGGTCCCGAACCACCGCTCCAGGCAATCGGAAATCCTTGAAAATCGCTTGTGGGGCATGGGGTTGCGATGGCTGGATGGAACCGCCTCGGTGCTGTCTGCGGAGTGTCCTTGCGGGTCCTTTCCCTGCCCCGTACCCTACCCCACCCGACCGCCGGAAACCCTCGAGACCCCCCGCCGAAGACCCCCATGGCCAAGCTTTTCTACACCCTTTCGGAAGCCGCCGAACGCCTTGGCAAGACCGGCGACGAGGTGACGGCCCTGGTCGAACAGGGCAAGCTTCGCGAGTTCCGCGACGAGCACAACAACCTCAAGCTCAAGGCCGAGGAGGTCAACCTCCTGGCTGGCGATTCCGCCGGAAGCTTCGAACTGGATCTGTCCACCACAGCCCCGGCAGAGAGCGACAGTTTCGAGCTGGACCTCTCGGAATCCGGTCTGGCCGAACCCGCGGCGCGCTCCGCCTCGAGCAGTCCGATCGGTCTGGATGCCATGGGTGCCGAGGGCGGCGCGGACGCGCTGCAACTGGATCTGGATGATGCGGGCAGTGCAGGCTCCACGCCGGCCGCCCCTGCGGCACCCGCCGCGGCCGAGGTTGAGGAGATGACCTTCGAACTGGACCTGTCCGGCAGTGCCGCGGCTGTGCCCTCGCCGCCGGCCGCCGCATCGCAGTCGGCCATGGCTGCGCCCGCTGGCACCCACGACGATCTCACCCTGGAACTGGACCTTGGCGACTCCACGCCGGCCGCATCCGCCAAGGCGGGGGCCAGCGACGAACTCACGCTCGAACTGGACCTCGATGCCTCGGCGGCTCCCGCGGCCCCGGCCAAGGGCAGCGACATGCTCGACAGCATGGGCAGTGTCGCGGCAGCCAGCGCGGCCAGCGGTATCGGGGCCTCGGCGGGCGGTTCGGCCATCGACAGCCGCATGGGCAGCGCCGCCGGCTCGGCCATGGGTGACCGAGTGAACCTGGAGGGCGAGGGCTCGGGCAGCGGCCTGATGGACCTCACCAGCGACAGCGAGAGCAGCAGCATTGGCGCGGCCCTGATGGACGAGGCCTTCTCGTCGGATGAGGGGGCGGAACTTCCTGCAAACGCCAGCGGCATCTTCGGTGGCGAGGCTGGCGGTGCCGAGAGTGACGCCGGAGGCTCGGCCGTGGCCGCTGGCGCCGCTGTGGCGGCCGTGGCGGTCGCCGCAGCCGGCAAGACTTCGCGCGCTCCCATCTTCACTTCGGCCCCGACCTCCGTCCGCGAGGCCTACGACGGCCCCTGGAGCGGCCTGGGCGTGGGTCTGCTGCTGCCCAGTTTCCTGGGTCTTGCCGCGGCAGCCGCCGTGATGACGCTCCGCGTCATGGGCGCCCCCGCCGAGTGGGCGGTGATGTTCGCCAAGGACTGGATGATGTGGGGCGGCGCCCTGGCTGGCGCAGTGCTGGTCTGCGGTGCCATCGGCTTCTTCGTGGGCAAGGCCACGGAGTGAGTCCGGCGGACGCGGCATGCTGAACAGACATGGAGCGGATCAGTGGCTGCCGGCGACCCTGGTCGCGGTGCCGGTGATGGCCGCCTGCGCGTGGCTGGCCGGCGGTGGCCAAGCAGGCTGGTGGCTGCCCTTCGCCATCACCCTGCTGACGTGGGCGGGCTTCTGCGCCTTCTTCCGGGACCCTCCACGGAGCCCGGATCCACGCGACACCCGAGCCTGGCTGAGTCCCGCCGATGGCCGCGTCAGCGGCGTGGAACGGCACGTTTCGCATCCTGCCACGGATGGACCGGCACTGGTGATCCGGATCTTTCTCAGTGTGCTGGATGTGCACGTGAACCGCGTTCCGTGGGATGGCGAGGTGGTCCTTCGCGAGCATCGGCCCGGCCAGTACCTGGACGCCCGCGCCGCGGAAGGTGCCCGCGTGAACGAGAGCCTTCTGGTCGGACTCCGGACAGCCGATGGAATCCGATGGGGTGTCCGCCTGGTCGCCGGTGCCATTGCGCGACGCATCGTGTGCACCGCCCGGCCGGGCGACCGGGTGCAACGCGGTGACCGGATGGGGCTGATCAAGTTCGGATCCACCACCGAACTCATCGTTCCAGATGCGATGGGCGAACCCCTGGTCCGGGTGGGTGATCGCGTGATCGGCGGCGTGACGCCGCTGGTGCGTTCAGAAGATCAGGTCGTCTGAGGGCGGATCATCGGGCTCCTCCGCGGCGGGCGGCGGCCAGGCCGGCTGCGCCCGCAGGTGCACCCGCTCGACGCGCGCCAGATGCGCACCCAGGAGCGTGCGGACCGAATCCAGCGCGGTCTGCGCGGGCACGGGCCTGGGCTCGCGACCACCCAGGATGAGGATCGCGGCATGGCAACGACCCTCGCTGCGGCAGGGCGCCAGCATGGCCCAGCGACCGCCGAGTTCGTGAGCATCGTCAGGGGAGCCCCACGTCATCGCGTCCTCGGTCCCCAGGATCCCGCCCACCACCACGCGATCCGGCAGCAGCGAACGTTCCACGCGAGCCATGAGCCGGACCACGGCGTCCGCCTGCGGACCTGCACCACCGCTGCAGGCTGCCAGGCCGAACTGCGTGCCGGAGCCAGCCAGCCAGATCGCCACCACGGCGTCCGGAAGGCAGCGCGTGATGAAGTCCGCCGTCTCGCGTGAGGCGGTCAAGGGATCCAGTTCTCGCCCAATCGCCTTGCGAAGGGCATCCAGGCAGGAGAGCGAGGTCTGGGAGGAAGGTGACATGGCCGAGAGCCAGCCATCCAGCGTCTGGGACCCCTGCTCCTCGCCGCGGATCCGCTGGGCCAGGCCCCGCAACTGCTCCAGTCGCTCCCGCCGCTCACGGTCCACGCGGCATGCGTTCACACCGGCATGCACACGGTCCAGGAAGTCTCGTGCGGACATGTCACCCGAGATCGCCTGCACGGCTCCACCATCGATCGGCACGGCATCGAGCGTCGACTCGGCGCCGATCACCAGGATCCGGGTGGCCGGTGAGAGTCGCCGCAGGCGTTCGAGATGGTCGGTGGCCTCCAGGGCGGTCTCGGCATCGATCACGATCACGTCGATCCAGCGCTCCACACAGCGCACGAAGGCGCGGTGCGGGTCAGGCAGGACCTCCACGCGATGGCCTCCGGTCACCATCGCCTCCAGCCACTCCGGCCAGCGGGCGGCATCCCCCACCGCAAGCACCTGGGCCGGTGCGGTCGTGCGTGAGGAACCTGGCTGGGCGGGCTGGTCATGCATCGCCTCCGCTTGTCGACCCGATCTCGGGTCGACTTCAGGTCCGCGGGGGCGAAATGTCCACATTCAGGGGGAGCGGATTCCGTCTGCGCCGCCGCCATGGCGGGCCCGCCAGAGCCGGACGGCCTCGGCCTCTCGCGGATAGAGGGGCACGAGGGCCTGCGGGGGCGTGATCCGGCCCTGGGACA
>JBILWQ010000233.1:0-3770 GCA_044369805.1 Phycisphaerales bacterium | reverse complement strand
GCAGCGCCGGTCCGCGCGACGACCTCCGCCAGCCCGGCTTCCCGGGCCTGCATGGTCCAGTCGCAGGTGACGATGGTGGCGCCAGCCTCCTCCACCGCCCGCCGCTTGGTTGCGGGGGCGTCACGGGGCATGACCACGGTGCAGGGGAAGCCACGGGCTCGGGCCGCCGTGGCCAGCGCCAGGGCGTGGTTGCCGCTCGAGTGGGTGACCACGCCGAGCGAGGCCGTGGCTTCAGGCAGGCGAGAGACCGCATTGGAGGCACCCCGGAACTTGAAGCTTCCGGTCCGCTGCATGGATTCCATCTTCAGGCGGATCTCGCAGCCGGTCTCCCGCGACAGCTCGCCGCCATCAAGCAGTGGCGTGAGCCGTGCGGCGCCCTTCAGCCGGGCTGCCGCGGAACGGATCGATGACAGCGAGATCTCACCCATCAGCCTCAGGCTAGCCGCGGCCGAACCCCGGGGCGTGGATCACTTCGCCGCCGGCTCCGCGTTGACGAAGTCCCACGCGTAGTCCTGCCGATGAATGGTGCGGTGCAGGCAGATCTCCAGGCCGGAAACGCCCGGCAGAAGGAGCGCCGCGGATCGCCATGCGTTCAACTCGGCCTCGCCGCGCACGAAGAGGTCCGCGATCACGCCGAAGGGACCTCCTGCCCCGAGGATCCAGCCCGACTTGCCCAGCCGCGCAACGCCCTCCATCACGCCACGGATCGAGCCATGCACTCGCAGGCATGCCGTGCCCTGCACCAGGTTGCCGAGTCGCAGCGGATCGGGAAGGGCGATGATCTGGATGATTCCCGCGGTCTGCAGGCGACGGAACCGGTCGGCCGCGCTCGTTGCCGAGATCCCCGTGGCATCGGCCAGGTCGGCGAAACTGGCCCTGCCATCGCGCTGCAGGCTGCGGACCATGCCGCGATCGATGGCGTCAAGGGTGTGGACCCCTGGCAGATGGGACTTCGGGACGGCCGGTCCGGTGCGGTTGGAATCCTGCGGTGACCAGACATCAAGGATCGGCGCGATCATCACGGAACGGAGATTGTCGTCTCCGGCGAGCGTGCGGTCGACCAAGGAGATCACATCGCGGGCGGTTGGTACCGCGAAATAGATGACGAGATCGAATGCCCCGAAGGCGGTGCCGCACCAGTGGACGTTCGGATCCGCGGCAAGCCGCGCAGCACTTGGTCCGGGGTCGCCCTTGCAGCGAAGCAGCAGCAGGCCCTGGGCTTGCAGGCCCATCAGCGGGGGTGGCACGAATCCCAGGACACGGATCGCACCGTCATCGACCAGCTTGGCCAGTCTTCGGCTGACGTTGGCTTCCGAGATGCCCGACCGCTCCGCGATCTCTCGACCGCTCATCCGGCCGTTCACCCGAAGAGCCTCGCAGATCTTCAGGTCGGCGGAGTCGAAGGGTTCGGGCAGCGTTTCGCATTCGGAGGGGGGCAGTTGGATCAGGGCCATGTGGAGCGTGGGTTCGTGGTTGGGCGCACGGAGGCGGAACCCCGGGAATGCTTCGTCGGGCAGGCCGTCGAGCGTCGAGCGGCCAGGCGGCATTGCCAAGGGCACTCGTCAATCGAAGTCACTGCGAGACGACGAATGCTAATATCGATCGAATCGCTCGGGGCGCGTGGGTCAATCGTGAAGGCCCACGCTGAGAAGCACCCGCGGAACCTGATCCGGTTCGCACCGGCGTAGGCAAGCGAATCCCGTTGTATGCACTGGAATCTGCCGAAGTGTCCACGTTTCAGCCCGAGATCATGGTGGATTCCGTGATTGTTTCCGGAGTCCGGGCGATCCGGAAAGAGTCCTTGAAGATGAATGAAGATCGATCCAGGAGAGCCGCCTCATGAACACCGCTGATCACCGATCCATCGCGCTTCCCATGCTGGGTGCGGGGAATCCCTCGTCGCAGCAGGAAGGCACCAGTCCCGGTTCCTTCGCACGGGCTTCCGACGTGGGCGGGCCGCTTGCCTTCGCGAGTCCGGACACCCCGGGTATGCCCGCGGCCAGTGCTCGTACCGCGTGGGATTTTCTGCCCGCGGGCTGGAGCCTGGCGTCGGCGCCGAATCACGCAACCGGCTGCGCAGGCCACAACCAGCAGACTGCCGGGCCGTTCTTGCGAGCGGTCGCCCCCGCGGGCTTCGTGCCGGTCACGCAGCTCGAGCATGCTCGCCTGGGCACCATCACGCCCCAGATGCGTCGCGTGGCCGAGCGCGAGGGGCACCTCACCGCGGAGAAGGTCCGTGACGAGGTCGCGGCAGGCCGCATGGTGATCCCAGCCAACCTGTCGCATCTGGGCCACCGCCTCGATCCCATGGCGATCGGCCGCGCCAGCAAGACCAAGATCAACGCCAACATGGGTGCCAGCCCGGTGAGCAGCGGTACCGCCGACGAGGTGGAGAAGCTCAAGTGGGCCGAACGCTGGGGCGCCGACACGGTCATGGACCTCAGCACCGGTGGCGACCTGGATGCGTGCCGAGACGCGATCATCCGCAACAGCACCGTGCCCATCGGTACGGTGCCCATCTACAGCATGATCATCGGGCGGAAGATCGAGGATCTGGATGAGCGCATCATCCTGGACACGCTCGAGCACCAGGCGCGGCAGGGGGTGGACTACTTCACCATCCACGCCGGCGTGCTTCGCGAGCATCTTCCGTTCATCAAGGATCGCCTCATCGGCATCGTGAGCCGCGGCGGCAGCCTGCTGGCCAAGTGGATGCTGGTGCATGGCAAGCAGAACCCCATGTACACCGCGTGGGAGCGCATCTGCGAGGTCATGCGTCGGCACGACGTGACCTTCAGCATCGGCGACGGCCTGCGCCCGGGCGGCTTGGCGGACGCCACCGACCGTGCGCAACTGGCCGAACTGGCGACGCTGGGCGAACTCACCGAACGTGCCTGGCGCATGGGGGTGCAGGTCATGATCGAGGGCCCGGGCCACGTGCCCTTCGACCAGATCGAGTTCAACATGAAGCTGCAGCGGCGCCTGTGTCATGGCGCACCCTTCTACGTGCTGGGTCCGCTGGTCACGGACATCTTCCCGGGCTACGACCACATCACCAGTTGCATCGGTGCCACGGCCGCGGCCTATCACGGTGCCAGCATGCTCTGCTACGTGACGCCCAAGGAGCATCTGGGCCTTCCCAAGAAGGACGACGTGAAGCAGGGCTGCATCGCCTACAAGATCGCCGCACACGCGGCGGACGTGGCGCTCGGCATTCCCGGCACGCGGGACCGCGACGACGCGCTCACCAAGGCCCGAGCCGCCCTGAACTGGGAGAGGCACTTCGAACTGAGTTTCGATCCGGACACCGCGCGCGCCTATCACGACGAGGACCTGGATGTGGACACGGATTTCTGCGCCATGTGCGGCCATGACTGGTGCAGCGTGCGCATCAGCAAGGAGATCCAGGAATTCGCCAGCGGCAAGGCCGAGGGCTTCGAGCGGGGCAAGCCGGTGCGCAGCGCCGCGTTGACCGCCGAGCAGCAGGAGATCCTCTCGAAGCGCGGCGTGCTCAGCCCCGAGGAGATCCACCGCCTGGCTGCCAAGACCCGCAAGGCGGTGGCGGCCGACACGGGGAAGGCTTCCTGTCATTCGGACTATGTCGACCCGGAGCAGGCGCAGACGATGCAGCGGGAGAGACTCGTGCAGCTGAACACCGCGCCCGCCCACAACCTGCCCTCGCACGACAGCGTCATCTGACCTTCACGGCGCGTTCCGTGGCCAGAAGAACCTGCCCGGCTCGGCATGCAGCAGTCGGCGGGCCATTGCGC
>JBILWQ010000232.1:0-3790 GCA_044369805.1 Phycisphaerales bacterium | reverse complement strand
GGCGAGCACCACTACTTCGTCATGGAGTACGTGGATGGCGACACGGTGCATGACCGCATCCTGGCCGCGCGACGCATGCCCGAGCGCGAGGCGCTGCAGATCACCAAGCAGGTGGCCAAGGCGCTCCGGCACGCCCACGAGAAGGGCTTCATCCACCGGGACATCAAGCCCAAGAACATCATGATCAGCAAGTCCGGCGTGGCCAAGCTGGCCGACCTGGGCCTGGCCCGCGCCGTCAGCGACCGGGAGGCCGCCGAGGCCGAGGCCGGCAAGGCCTTCGGAACCCCCTACTACATCAGTCCCGAGCAGGCCAAGGGCCTGCCGGATGTCACGCCAGCCGCCGACATCTACGGCCTCGGCGCGACCTTCTATCACATGCTCACGGGTCGAGTGCCCTTCGAGGGCAAGAACCCCGCCGAGGTCATGCGCAAGCACCTCAACGAGTCGCTGACGCCGCCGGACCATCTGGTTCCCGAGCTCTCCCACGCCTCGGCCCTCATCGTGGAGATGATGATGGCCAAGGACCCGCGCGACCGCTATCAGAACGCTTCGCAACTGCTCGAGGACCTGGATGCGGCGCTCGAGGGTCGCGATCCGGTGCACGCGCGGCCCACCGAGGCATTCGTCTCGACCATCGAGACCTCGCCCGAGGCGGATCCGGACTCGCCCGTGCCCGTGCTCGCGGGCCGCGGCGGCGTGGACTGGAAACTGATCGCGCTCGGCAGCCTGCTGGTGGCCAGCGCGCTCCTGAACCTGGTCCAGTTCCTCACGCGGAAGTGACCCGGTCGGTCACGCCACCTCGGCCAGCAGCTCCACCTCCACGCACGCCCCCAGCGGAAGCGCAATGTTGCCCACCGCCGCGCGGGCGTGGCGACCAGACTCGCCGAACACCTCCTGCAGCAGCTCGCTGGCACCGTTGGCCACCTTGGGCTGGTCGGCGAATCCCGCCTCGCTGCACACGAAGACGCCGACCCGCACGATGCGCTTCACGCGGTCCAGACCCCCCGCCGCATCGGCCAGCACCGCCAGGCCGTTGATCGCCGCCTGCCTGGCCGCGGCAGCCGCTGTCTCGATCGAGACCTGACCGGGCACCGATCCCTTGGCCACCATCGCCCCGTCCTTCATGGGCAACTGGCCGCTCACGAAGACCAGGTTCCCGACCCGGCAGAAGGGCACGTAGGCCGCCACGGGCTTGGGGGCCGGGGGGAGCGAGAGTCCGAGAGCCGCAAGACGGGAGGAGGGAGTCTGGTTCATCCGGGCATCTTCCCGCAACCGGGCCCATCCTGCCACCGAAGCGCCCACGTGGAGCCTTGTCCTTGAAACGGGCTTGACTCCCATTTGGACTCGGTTAGTTTTCCTGATTCCACTTCACTGGTCGCGTCTGGACATTCCTGAAGGCTTCGGCCGACACCATGCCCTGATTTCGCCGGAATCCCGGCGGCTCATTCCCCAGACCTGACCGACAACCAGCGTCCACGCCCCCAACTCAGGGGGCGGTGTCGGTCGGTGGTCGGGCTCCATGCCCATCCCCGTCCACATGCAAGGGCACGCGGCCCGGGACGCGACGCCCCATCGTGCATTCCCTCGCCTGGCGGCCGGGGGATTCCGGCCATCGGCCCCGACGCGTTCGGGACCGGCGGCGTCCTCGCTCGCGGTCCTCGCCGGGACCGCACGCCTGCAGTCGGGACCCAGTCCCGAGAGAGATTCAAGACATGCGCAACAATCGCGGCTTCACCCTGATCGAGCTCCTCGTCGTCATCGCGATCATCGCCCTGCTCATCGGCCTGCTGCTGCCAGCCCTTTCCAAGGCCCAGCAGAACGCCAAGGAGGTCAAGGATCGTGCCCAGGTCAAGCAGATCCACCAGGCCATGCTGGTCGATGCCAACAATGACAAGAGCGGCCGCCTTCCGACCCCGGGCCTGATCGACCGGCTCGGTGTCCGTCAGGGCACGACCACCGTGCAGGAGCCCGGCGCCGGTCCCGAGGCCCTGGCCATGAACCACACCCGGTCGCTGTTCAGCTGCATGATCGCCAAGCAGTACTTCAATCCCGACCTCTGCATCGGTCCCACCGAGACCAACCCGATCGTGGTCGAGATGGGCACCGCGGGCACGCTGCCCTACAACTTCAGCGCTTACAACGTGGCCGCCGACAACTACTGGGACTACAACTTCGGCGACAACCTGGCGCTGGCCCAGATGAACCCCACGCAGCGTGGCAACAAGGTTCCTCAGGAGCCCAACACCACGACCACGGCCCCGGGCTACTCCAACGTCTCCTACGCCAACCTGGGCCTCTGGGGCCTCCGCAAGGAGGTCCAGTGGCGCAACACCAACGACGCGACCAAGCCCCTCCTGGGCACCCGTGGCCTGGATCCCCGTCGTCGCACCGACCAGGCCTACATGAACCTCAGCTACGCCACCAGCCTGGTGGGACCCAAGAACCAGTGGAACGGCAACATCTGCTACGCCGACAACCACGTGGACCTGGTGACCACCTTCAAGCCCGATGGCGTGGTCTACGAGTGCGGCGGCGAGGATTCGCAGCGTGACGACATGTACGACGCCGACACCGCCTTCAACGGCACCAGGTGCCTGCAGCGCGGCGGCACGGGCGGCACCACCGTGCTGCCCAAGTCCTCCGGCGACACGTGGATCGGCGTCTTCTCGAGGCCGATCAGCGTGACCACCATCCAGGACCCCATCTTCGACTTCAAGACGGACGGCACCCAGTGAATCCTGGAATCCGTCTCACGAACCCGCACCACACCCCGTACACCATGCCAATGGAGAACACCATGCGTCGCACCAAGGGATTCACGCTCATCGAGCTTCTGGTCGTGATGGCCATCATCTCGCTCCTGCTCGGCATCCTGCTGCCGGCCCTGAACAACGCCCGCGCCAAGGCCCGCGAGACGAAGGACGGCACGCAGATCAAGCAGATCCACCAGTCCTGGGTCACCAAGAGTCTCGACAACCAGCAGGGCCGCTTCCCGCTGCCCGGCGAGATCAACCGCGTCGGCACCATCGTGGGTCGAGGCGCCGAGGACGAGGCAAAGAACGACCACGCCAGCCTGTACTCCATGTGCGTGGCACAGAACCTCTTCTCGCCGCAGATGCTGGTGAGCCCCAGCGAATCCAGCGGTGCCGTGGCTGTGTGCTCGAACTACGACTACACGCAGTTCAATCCCGCGAGCGACGTCTTCTGGGACGGTGACCGGACGAATCCCGGCGGCCCCACGCCCTCGCAGCACCAGAACTTCACCACCGACCTGGAGGTGAAGAGCAACTGCAGCTACGGCTCCATGCCGCTGGTGCCCCGGAACGCCACGGCGCGTCGGAGCAACCGCCGCGAGAACCACTGGAAGAACTCCTCCGACAGCCGCTTCGCGGTGCTCGGCAACCGCGGCGTGCAGAACGGCGTGGACAACGGCCCGGCGTACGCGGCCAGCAAGACGCTGGAGATCCACGGCGGCAAGAACTCCTGGGAAGGCAACATCTGCTTCAACGACAACCACATCCAGTTCGAGCGGACCTTCTTCCCGCTGGGCATGGCCTGCGTGCCCAGCGACCGGCCCCCGCCAGCGGGTGACACGTCGTGCGGCACCGGATCGGCCGCCGCTGGCCTGGGCTTCGACAACCTGTTCCGGGCCGATGACACCCAGAGCAACACCGACTCGATCCTCTGCCTCGTCCGCAGGGTGACCGTCTCGGGCTCTGGAGCCACGGCCACCGCCGCCCACGAGATGGGCTGGGACTGAATCGAGCGACCAGACACGTGACGAACTCGA
>JBILWQ010000231.1:0-3802 GCA_044369805.1 Phycisphaerales bacterium | reverse complement strand
CCGGGCGCCGCCCACGCAGCGTTCCGCGATGGCCAGGGCGCCCTCCTCGGCCAGCCGCAGGGCGCGGCGGCCGGCCAGCCGCTGCGCCAGCGTGAGTCGCGTGGCGGGATCCGGGTTCTCCACGCGGACCACCATGCCCGCAAGCATCCGGCTCACCAGGGCCTGCCCGAAGCGGCGGATCAGCCGAGGGTGCTCGTCACTGGCCAGCGCCACCTGCGAGCCCGAGAGGTCCAGCGCATCCAGCGTGTGCAGGAACTCGCTCTGGGTCGCGGCCTTGTCGGCCAGGAAGTGCACGTCGTCGATCACCAGCAGGTCGACGCGCCGCATGCGCTGCCGGAAGCCGTCCACCTGGCCGGCACGGACTGCATGGATGTACTCGTTGGTGAACTGCTCCGCCGGCACGTAACGGATGCGGCTGCCCGGTAGACGCTCTCGCCGCGCCTGGCAGAGTCCCTGCAGCAGGTGCGTCTTGCCCACGCCGCAGCCGCCATGCACCACCAGGCAGCGTGCGGTCTCGTGGCCATCGGCCATGCGCCGGGCGGCATCGAGCGCCAGCTGGTTCGCCGGACCGGGCACGAAGTCCTCGAGCCGCCGCCAGTGGCTCCCGCCTTCGCGTCGGGCGGGCGCTCGACGCGCCGTCTCGCGGGCGGGTGATGCCCCGGTCTCCCGAGTGGGGGCCGGTTCGCGCACCCGCCACTCCAGTTCGCCGCTTCCCAGGGTCTCGCGTGCCGCCGCGGTCAGCTCGTCCCGGAAGTTCCGCTTGAGCCAGTCGGCAACGAAGGCGCTGCTCGCCTCGACCTGCAGCCGTCCCTCCTGCACCTGCAACTGCGCCTCGCCGTCGAACCACATGCTGGTTCTCCGCGTGCCCAGGCGGCTGTCAAGCAGCGAGCGGATGCGGGCGGGAATGTCCTCGGCTCGGGCGGTCATCACGAGGTTCGGATTCCTGGGGCAGGCGGACGACGAAGTGGGCTGGGCCCACCGATGATCGGACAAGGCGAGTCCGTTCCCGAGACCCGAGTGCCGGCGCGTGGGTGCGACATCGCCGGCGATCGGCAGGGCCATCGCCAGGGGAAACTCGACCTCACGACCAGATTCAGGCGTCCGCGTCCTGCGAAGCGTCGGGAAGATAGGCGCAATCTTCACGCGTGCAAGAGGGTCTCGCGATGAAAGTCGCCGGGATCCTGGAAAGCCGCGGGAATGCCGGCACTTCCTCGCGAAGAAAAACTTCTCCACCGCGATGCGCCGCGATTGTCCACATCATGTGGATGAACGCAGCGTTCGCGCGAAAGCCCTTCGGCGCACGGTGGTTCTGAATCCGCGAGATCGGTAGAGCCGCAGGGCTGGATCGTTGCGCTCGTCCACCGCGAGCGAGATCAGTCGCTGCGGCCGTGACGCACCGCGCTGCAGCGCCGCGTCGAGCAGGATGGCGCCCAAGCCCTTGCCGCGGGCCGACTTGGCCAGCCCGAGATACGCCAGTTCGATCCGCTCGCCGTCGATCGAGGATTGGAGCAGCGCCGCCCCGATCGCCTGTCCGTCCCTTCGCATGAGCGTCCAGAGATCCGGGTCGTGCGGTTGGCCGCGGCGGTGCCCGTCCAGGATGTCCTCGTCGCGCCTCAATTCCGCAAGGCCAGGACAGTCAAGCGTTTGCTCATACGTTGCCCGGAGCACCCGCATGAGTTCCGCGTCGTCGGTCACCGGTTCGAGTGAGATGCCCTGGGGCAGTTCAGGCACCGCCGGGTTCCGCCGGTTCATCCGCTCCATGCAGGCCAGCACGGCCAGATCCTGGAATCCCGCCTGCTGGAAGGGCAATCCGGCGAGCCGATCCTCGGCATCCGTCATGCCTTGTGCCAGGGCGGGCCCTCCGGCGGCCTCCAGGGCCTGCACCATGCGTAGAAGCAGCCTGGCGCTCAGGGGGACTTCCTCGGGGCGGACGCAGGGGCTCAGCGAGAGCGAGGCAGTTCGACCCGGGTGGTGGCTGATCAGTCCAGCGGCCAGGACGTGGTCGGCGGGATCCGCGGCGCACCAGAGGTCCTCGGGACCCCAGCCTTCCTCATCCAGCCGCCTGAGCAGCCAGAGCGCTTCCGATTGGCGGGTGCCCAGCAGCCGCCGGGCCGCGGCCACTCTCAGGGCGGGCCCCGCGGGGACGAGCCGAATCTGCTCCGGAGAGAGCTCCACGCAGGAAGCCTATCCGCCGCTGCGGGGGCCCCCCGAGGCCAGTAGGATTCGAGCATGCTTCCGATCTGTCTTCTCTGCACCGTGCTGTTGCAGGCCGCTCCCCTGGCCCAGAGCCCCGCTCCGGATGCCCCGGCCGTGGGCAAGGGTCGACCCGAGGAGAAGTGGACCGTGGACTACCGACCGGGTCCCTTTCGCCTGCACAGGGCGGCGGACGGAAACCTTTACTGGTACGCCACGTTCACGCTGACCAATCGCACCGGGAAGGATCGGCGTCTGGCGCCGCGGTGGGAGCTTCTGGATGAGCAGGGCCGCATCGTGCCCGCGGGGCAGGGGGTGGACAGCGACGTGACGCGCGCGATCCTCCGCATGCTGAACGACCCCTCGCTGGAGGAAGTGTCATCGATCCTCGGTGAGATTGGCCAGGGCGAGCAGGCTGCGAAGACCGGCGTGGTGGTCTTCCCCGCTGGCCCCGAGTCACGCCGGCTCTCGCTGCTGGTCTCCGGGCTTTCCACGGAGCGGAGCACCATCCGCGATCCCTCCACGGGCAAGCCGGTGATGCTTCGCAAGACCCTTCGCATCGACTACCAGGTGCCCGGCGAGCGAAGCAAGGTGCAGGGCGAACTGCCGCTGGCCGAGGCCGAGACCGGACAGGTCAACCCCGGCTGGATCATGCGGTAACCGCATCCGGACGCGGGCCTGTCGGGGGCCGTGGCCCCATGCCCCGGAACCCTTGGCGGCCCCCGGGGTTTCGGTTACACTGCGTGGCTCACCTGAAGGAAGGACACCCGTCATGGCACACAAGAAGGGCCAAGGCTCCACGCAGAACGGTCGCGACTCGAACCCCCAGTACCGGGGCATCAAGCTCTACGGTGGCGAGGTGGCGCGGCCGGGTTGCATCATCGTGCGTCAGTGCGGCACCCGCTGGAAGCCGGGCATGAACACCTTCCTGGCCAAGGATGACAGCATCATGGCCCACGCCGAGGGCGCGGTCCGCTTCCGCGGTCGGTTCGTGGACGTGGTGCCGGCCTCCAACTGAGCCTGGCCGCCCGCCCGGGTGGCTTCCGAACATGCTCGTCGATCGCGCGCGAATCGTGGTCCGCTCCGGCAAGGGCGGCGACGGCTGCAGCCACATGCGTCGCGAGAAGGCCATGCCCAAGGGTGGTCCCGATGGCGGCGATGGCGGCCGCGGTGGTGACGTGGTGCTGTGGGTGGATCCGCATCTGGACACGCTGCTGCAGTTCAAGTTCGCGGGGCACTTCTTCGCGAAGGACGGCGAGCCCGGGCAATCCAAGAGCTGCACCGGTGCAAACGGCGCCGATTGCGTGGTTGCGGTGCCGCCGGGCACGCTGGTGTATGACCTGCACACCGAGGAACTGCTGGTCGACCTGACCGAGCTGGACGCGCGTTTCGTGGTCGCGCCGGGCGGACGGGGGGGGCTGGGCAACGAGCGGTTCAAGAGCGCCACCCATCAGGCGCCCACCGAACGCACCCTGGGCGAGCCGGCGGTCGAGCGGGAACTTCGGCTGGAACTCAAGCTGCTGGCCGACGTGGGGCTGGTGGGGCTGCCCAATGCGGGCAAGAGCACCATGCTCAATGCGCTCACCCGTGCCGAGGCGAAGGTGGGGGC
>JBILWQ010000230.1:0-3803 GCA_044369805.1 Phycisphaerales bacterium | reverse complement strand
GTCAGCAGCGCCAGTCCAAGCGCCCGCACGCCGTGGATCGACCGGGCATGCTGCGAGAGCGCGTAGCTGAGATACAGCATGAACACCAGCGAACCACTCACGCCAAGCAGCCAGTTCATCTGGTCACGCGACTCGTATCCCGGCCTCGCCTTCCAGTCCACCACCTGGCCGGCCGCCCTCGCGTTCTCCGCCGCGGAGAGATCGCACAGCCGCTTGGTGAAACCCAGGAAGAGCGTCAGGAAGAACACGCACAGCAGCAGCCAGATGGAGATCCGCACATCCATGGCCACGGCACCGACAGAACCCCGAGGCCAGCACGCTGACATCGACCAGCGGCACGCGCTTCAGCCGCACGTTGTAGGCCAACTGGAGCAGCAGGTACGCCAGCAGGCATGCCGCCGTCGCTCGTCCGGCCACGAGCGACGCCAACCCCACCGCCACCACCTGCAGCACCACGCCCACGCCGACAGCCGGTCCAGCCGCGACCTGTCCGCTGGCCACGGGCCGCAGTCGCTTCACCGGGTGCGTCCGGTCCTTGACCGCGTCGAGCACATCGTTCACGCAGTAGCTGCCGCTGGCCGCCAGGCAGAAGGCCACGAAGGTCCAGATCAGCGGCACGAAACGGCTGCCGAACTCCGTCGAGAGGTCATGCCCCCGTCCCTCGCCCGAGAGCCAGAAGACCGCCGGCACCAGCACGAAGACGTTCTTCGTCCAGTCACCGGGTCGCAGGAGCCTGAGCCAGGGGGCCATTGGGGTCTCTATCGGCCGGATTCGGCCCGGTTCGCCAGCAGGTGACCGACAGGCACGGCCCGAATAGGATCGCCGCATGGTCGCCCCGAAGTCCGACGCCCCAGCCCGCACCGTCACCGTGAAGGTGGTCCGCCAGGACGGACCCAACGCCCCCCGCCGCACCGAGACGTACCGCGTGCCCGTTGAGCCTGGCGCGAACATCATCAGCCTGCTGCAGTGGATCGCCGCCCACCCCACCACCGCCGAGGGCAAGGCCGGCAGCCCCGTGGTCTACGACAGCGGCTGCCTGGAGGAGGTCTGCGGCAGCTGCACCATGGTCATCAACGGCCGCGTGCGACAGAGTTGCTCGGCCCTGGTCGACCAGGTGGTCGACGAGACCGGCACGATCACCCTGGAGCCCATGAGCAAGTTCCCGGTGGTCCGGGACCTGAGCGTGGACCGCAGTCGCCTCTTCCACAACCTGAAGCGCGTGAAGGCCTGGGTGCCGGTCGATGGCACGTACGCCCTCGGTGCGGGCCCCAAGGACACCCCGGCGGGCCAGGAGCAGCGCTACGTGATGAGCACCTGCATGAGCTGCGGCTGCTGCCTGGAGGCCTGCCCGCAGTTCACCCAGGAGCCCGACGCGGCCAAGTGGGACACCAGCTTCGTGGGCGCCCATGCCATCAACCAGGCACGGCTCTTCAACAGCCACCCCACGGGCGCCACGCTTGCGGACGAGCGGCTCGACACCCTCATGGGCCCGGGCGGCGTGAACGACTGCGGCAACGCCCAGAACTGCGTGAAGGTCTGCCCGAAGGAGATCCCGCTCACCGAGAGCATCGCCACCATCGGCCGCCAGGCCACGGTGCGCGGCATCAAGCGCTTCCTGACCGGGAAGTGATCATCGCGCCATCCGAACACGCCGAGGATCCCCCGCCTCCACGCGCTCGATGGACATGGCCAGTCCCGTGTCCGGGCTCACCTCCAGCAGCACGCCGTGCACGCGGTTCTCGCCGCTGCCCACCTCGTACTGCACGGGCATGGCCGTGGTCATGTGATGCACCACGCGACTGGCGTCGCGGCCGATCACGCCGTCGTGCGGACCGCACATGCCCATGTCGCTGATGAACGCGGTGCCACCCGGCAGCAGCCGCTCGTCAGCCGTCTGCACGTGCGTGTGCGAACCCACCACAGCGGCCACGCGGCCATCAAGGTGATGGGCCAGCGCCGCCTTCTCGCTGGTGGCCTCCATGTGGGCCTCGATCACCACCACCGGACGCCGATCGGGCAGGCCACGAAGCAGCGCGTCACAGGCCGCGAAGGGATCGTCCGCCGGCATGGGGAACATGATGCGCCCCAGCACCGTGGCCACGAAGATGTCCCGGGTGCGCTCCCCCGCCGCCGGAATGCGCACGAATCGCTTGCCGGGCGCCTTGTCCGCCAGGTTCAGCGGCCGCAGGATCGGCTCGGCCGGATCCTCCAACGTCTGGGTGATCCGGGCGTCCTTGTAGACATGATCCCCCAGCGTCACGGCATCGGCGCCGGCCTCGCGCAGCGACCGGTAGAGGTCCGCGGTGATGCCCGAACCGTTGCGGATGTTCTCGCCGTTCACCACCACGGCATCGGCCGCCAGCCTCGCGCGGATTTCCGGCAGGTGCTTCTGCACCGCTGATCGCCCGGGCGCCCCCACCACGTCACCGAGGAAGAGGATGCGGATCGGTCGGGCCATCGCTACACTCTACCCAAGGCAGCGGCCGGACGAATCCGCCGCGCCCAGACCCGCGAACCTGAAGCAGCAAGCCATGGGCATGACCGCCGTCGCGTTCAAGATCGGTGACAAGGTGCGTTCGAGCAAGCGTCCCGAATGGGGCGAGGGCTCGATCATGAAGCTCGAGGCCATCACCTTCCAGGGCAAGACCGACCAGCGAATCTACGTGCGCTTCGCGGCCGTGGGCATGAAGACGCTGCTGGCCAGCGCCGCGGATCTGGTGCCCGCCGATGGCTCCGGCGGCGACATCCTGAGCACCATCCACCGCCCCACCACGCTCAGCGACGTGGAGTCCAGCCGAGAATCCGGCTGGCTTGGCGCCATCGACCGGCGCAAGCCCGAGGAGATCATGACCTCGCTGCCGCCGGCGGCCACGGACCCCTTCCTGAGCCTGCGTAAGCGGCTGGAGAACACGCTGAGCCTGTACCGCTTCGAAGGGGCATCGGCCCGACTGATCGACTGGGCGGTGGCCCAGAGCGGCATGAACGATCCGCTCGGCCGCTTCAACCGGCAGGAGCTGGAGGAACTGTTCAGGCGCTGGAAGTTCGAGCTGGACGCGCACCTGACCCGCCTGATGGGCGAGGCCCGTCGCGACCCCGAAGCCATGGGAGCGGCGTTGGCCAAGGCTCCGCCTGCGGCCCAGAAGGCCGTCCAGCGGCTGCAGGGCATGATCCGCTAGGTTCCGTCTGCGCCACCTGGTCCGGTCGACTTCCAACCCGCTTCGTCACACGCGCCTTGCCTGCCCGGCGGGTCATAGCCATGGTGCCCGTGGAGGTGCGAGCCATGGAGACGAAACTGCGAGAGGCCCTGGATGAGCTGAGGAAACTCTGGGACAGCGAGGCGACCCCCGCGGCCGCTCGACCTCGGATCATGGAGCGACTGGACCAGCTCTCCATGCTTGTCTCGTACCAGGGCTTTGACCTGGAGGCCACGCGGCGGGAGAACGCCATGCTTCGAAAGTCGCTGCGCGATCGCGGGTCGCGCCGCGGTTGAGTCAGCCGGCCGGACCCTTGCACGCCGCCCAGGCGCGGTCCAGATCCCGCACCCGTGGCCAGGGACCGCCGCCTCGGGCGTGAAGGCCCAACCCCACCTCGAGCAGCATCTCCCTGAACCGGCGACCGGCCAGCCCGGTCGGCAGCTGCGAGCGGGCCCGATCCTGCCATGGCGCCAGGGTCTCGAGGGCCTGACGCACCGAAACCGCCCCGCCGCCGCCAAGCCTCTGCACGCGATCCACGCACGCCTGCAGCAACTCAGGCAGCCTGTGGAAGATCAAGGGACTTGACCGCTCGAGGCCCTCAGGACCCAG
>JBILWQ010000229.1:0-3804 GCA_044369805.1 Phycisphaerales bacterium | reverse complement strand
TTGCTGGATCGAGTGCCGCTCCAGGCGATACATGCCCGACCAGAACAGGGTCGTCAGGAGCGAAGCCGCAAGGGCGATCGACGCGGCCCGCCAGACAAGCAGGTGACGCTGGGCAGCCTGCAGCCGGAGGGCCTGCCGCTCGTCGCGGACCGCCTCGGCCACCTCGGCCGTGCCAGACTTGCCCGGCCGCCGCGCCCGCACGCCGATGCTGGCGATGGGCTGCAGTTCGCGGGCTTCGTCCTCGACGGCATCGCTCACGGCCGCCATCACCTTGCTCCGCAGGCCCACGGGCGGTTCCTCACCGCTCAGCATGGCCACATCGGTCACGGTCTCGGCCTGGATCCGCCGGATCTGCTCCTGGATGTTCTCGGGAGCGTCCTCGAAGGCGCGCTCGAAGGCCTCGGTCTCCCGCTCGTCCAGCAGACCGAGGGCTTCCAAGGCGGCTTGTTCGATCAGTTCTTCGCGGCGGAGAGTCATCACTTCACCCAATCCTCTCGTCCGGACCACGAAGTGGCCGGACCTTGCCGCTGATCAATGCAGAGAGCGGCAGCCTCCCGCCGCGCACCCTGTGACCAAACATGTGTCACGACTCAAGGGGGCGGCGTCCCAACCGGAAGCCTTGCCGGCCTCCGCCACTCCCTCTTGTTGTCTGCATGCCTATACGCCAGCCCCCCGGGGGGAGGGATGCACCCAACCTTGGATTCCCTGAATTCCGCTGTCCGAGTCAGGCCAGATGCCGCTCGGCATCGCCCATGCGGTCCCGAAGGCGGGTCAGACCCCGGCTCAGCGCGCTCTTGACGGTGCCCAGGGGAGCATTCAACTGCTCGCTGACCTCGCGGAGCGTGAAACCGCGGATGTAGGTCCGCTCGATCACCTCGCGCTGCAGGGCCGGAAGCTCATCGATTCGAGCCTTCAAAGCGCTGCTTTCCTCAACGGGCAAGGCCGGTTGCACCGCATGCGTGTCACCCGCCATGGACGTCTCCGTTTCGGCCTCAAGTCCGAGAACTTCCGGCCTGGAGACCTTGCGGCGAAGGCGGTCGATCAGATGGCGGCGCGCGATCAGCATGACCCAGGTCACCAGGCGGGCCCGTCGCGGGTCAAAGCGATCCGCCGTCTTCCACAAGCGGACGAAGATCTCCTGGGAGGCATCCTCGGCCTCGGCGCGGCTGTTCAGCACCTGCCGGGAGGCCTTGAAGACCAGGGCTCCGAAGCGGTCATAGAGCTCCGCAATGGCGGCTTCATCGCCCGAAGCCACGCGGCTCATCAAAACCCACTCCTCGTCTCCAGATGGATAGACCATTTTCCACTCTCCTCCTCAGTCTCAGGTTGTTGGAAGTGGAAGGACACCCCTCCTCTCCGGAGCCGAATCTAGCCCGTGCCGGGGCGAAGTCAGAAACTATCTCACAATTTTCTCGCAATACCGAAACCATGTGACATGGTTCCGATGTCGCCGGTTCCGCCCCAACGGGCTGACGACCCGTCCTGGGACGGTGCTTCTGGAACTGCGCACCATGGTGAATCGTTCTCACCAATCCTTCCTGCAGCCTGCGCGTGGATTCACCCTCATCGAGGTGCTGGTCACGCTTGCCGTTGTCGCCATTCTCTCGGCCCTGCTCTTCCCCGCCTTCGGTTCGGCCCGCGAGTTCGCCAGGCGCCTGATGTGCCAGAACAACCTGCGGGTCCACTTCAGTGGCCTGGTGGATGCCGGGCTGGATGGCTCCCGTGTCTCGGGCCCCGAATCCAGGTATGCCAACGCGGACCGACCGCAGCAGATGTCCAGGCTCGTCTACCGACAGGATGGCCCGGCGGGATCTCAGTGGTCCTGGGATGGACTGGGCGAACTGTGGGCCTCCCGACGTGTCGCCGATCCGCGAACCTTCTACTGCCCGGCCCACCAGTCGGAACACACTTTCGAGCGACACCAGGGGTGCTTCCAGGTCGACGCCCGCCGGAGTCGACGCGCGGCCCCCGAGGACGAGGGCGTGCGCGGCAACTACCACTACTGGCTTCGTTGGCAGCGGAAGGTTTCCGCCTCTACGGCTTCGGCCGCCGCCCGCAGCGCCGCCGAGACCATCCTGGTGACAGACAGCGTCTCCACCCGACCAGAGCTGAACCATGGAACCACTGGCTGCAACGCCCTCTTCAATGACGGCAACATCGCATGGACCGGCCATCGCCAACTGCTCAGACTGCTCGAGTCCGTGCCTTCGGAAGATGTCGATGCCTCCAGGCAGATGCAGCTCTTCACCGATCTGGTGGTGCAGTTCCAGTCGCCAGGCAAGTGACGCCTGACAATCCCACGCGGCGATCGCTCAGCGGCGCTCCGCGATCACGGTCCAGGTCATCCGGTGGTGACTGACCCGCGGATCGATGGTTCGGCCATCCCGGACCTCAAGCCGACCGGAGATGAGCACATGGTCGATGCGCCAGAGCGGCATGATGCGAGGCCACGTGGCCAGCCATCCCGAGCCGGCCTCGCTCAGCGCGTCGGACATGCCGCTGAAGCACCGTGAAAGGATCACGCTGGTCTCGGTGGCGTTGAAGTCTCCGGCGACCAGGTCCACCTCGCCCAGGCCTCCCCGCTCGCAGGCCCGGCCCAGCGCATCGGCCATGGCGGCCCGTGACAGGCTTGGCTGGCTCGGGAGGTCGACCATCGCGATCCGCAGCGGCCGGCCCTCCCACCCCGGAGGCACCACCGTGAAACGAGCCACCCACCACATTTGAGTCCCCTGCCCTCCCGCAGCGATCTGGGTGGCTTCCACCACGGGCCAGCGGGTGACCAGCGCGAAGGGACCCGCCCCGAACACCCGTGCATCGGGACCCGCCCACGCCTGCACGCGCTCCGCCGCTGTGATGGACCCGCGATTGCTGATCAGCACGAAATCGGCGGGGTTCGTGGCCAGCGAGAGTTCGGAGCGCGGATCGTTGCCCGATGGCCAGTCCGTGTTCCACTGCAGCACCGTGATCGGCGGACCGCCTGTTCCGGGCTGGCCGCCTGGCCCCACGTTGACGCGCAGGGTCCACGCAAGCGAGACCACCAGCATCAGAGCCATGCCGGACACATGCCATCTCCACCGTGCCGGTCGCGCGGCCAGGATCGCCAGTGTGGCCCCCATGACAGCGAGCGCGACCATCGGCGCGGGGATCCACGAGAGCCACTGCGACCATGAGAACCGATCCGCGCAGACGAGGCCGACAGTCCAGAGGCCCGCCATGAGCCACGCCAGAAGGGTGACGGTGATGGCGGCCCTTCGGCCCAGTTCGCTTCGGCCCATGCCGCGTGCAGCATAGAGGTGCCCAAATGGCAGCCCAGGGACCCGCGGGACCCGAATGTGCGGTTTCCGAGGGCCCCGATCCCTTCCAAACCCCGCCGGCGGCGAACTTCATGGGTTTGGCATCGGGGTTGCTCCCCCGGACTTGTCCCGCTCCGGGCCTGAGCCCCTCGGGACGAAAGGAACCCATCCCAATGGCAGGAAAGATCATCGGAATCGACCTCGGCACCACCAACTCCGTCGTGGCCGTCATGGAGGGCGGTCAGCCCAAGGTCCTCATCAACGCCTCCGGCAGCCGCACCACCCCCAGCGTGGTCGGCTTCACCGAGAAGGGCGAGCGGCTGGTCGGCCAGCCCGCGCGTCACCAGCAGGTGACCAATCCCAAGAACACCGTCTTCAGCATCAAGCGCTTCATGGGCCGGCGTCATGCCGAGGTGGAGAACGAGGAGAAGCTCGTGCCCTACACCGTGGTCGGCGGCTCGCAGGACCTGGTCAAGGTGGACATCCGCGGCAAGCAGTACACGCCGCCCGA
>JBILWQ010000228.1:0-3806 GCA_044369805.1 Phycisphaerales bacterium | reverse complement strand
CCCTGCAAAGACGCAGGCCGACCCGTGCGGGCCGGCCTGCGTGTGAAAGTGACCCCAAGGGGATTCGAACCCCTGTTCCATCCGTGAGAGGGATGTGTCCTGAACCGGGCTAGACGATGGGGCCAGGAACCCCGAAGCATAGCCCGCCCCCGCAAACCCCTCAAGCCCGCTACCGTGCCCGCATGCGACCCCTGCTCCTCTGTCCGACGGACTACGAGGCCTCCCGGCTGCGGCAGACCGCGGCGGCCATCGGGGCGGAACTTCAAACCATCGGCGTGGGTGCGGAGTGCGAATCGGCCGTGCGCCGGCTGGCGGAGCAGGGCTCGCGAGGACGCATCGCCGTGCTGTCCGGCATCGCGGGGGCCCTGGATGACGCGGCCGCCATCGGATGCGCGTTCGCGGCTGACCGCGTGGTGGACGAGGAAGGCGGTGTGCACCACCCCACGCTGCCCTGCATGCTGCCCCGCCTCACGCTGTGCTGCTCCCGCGTGGTTGTGATCGGCCGAGGCGCCCGCAGTGCGTGCGCGCGCATGACGGGGGCGGCCATGGTCGACATGGAGTCCGGTCCCTTCGCTCGCGTGGCCTCGGCCTGTGGCTGGCGGTGGAGCGTGCTTCGCGGGATCAGCGACGATGCCTCGGTCGAGCTGCCTGGCGAAGTCATGCGGTGGCTTCGTCCGGATGGCGGCACGAACTGGCTGCCGCTGGCGGCGGACCTGATCACGAAGCCCCGCCTCTGGTCCCCCGTGCGGCGCATGGTCCGGCAAGCCTCGCTGGCGATGCGGAGCGTCTCGGCGGGCCTGCCCACCCTGCTGGGTCGCGCATGAGCGAGCCGGTCACGCTGGTCTACGGCGGCACATTCGACCCGCCACACGTGCAGCACGTGCGCATGGCATCGCTGGCCGCCGACGCGGTCGGCGCGACGCGGATTCGGGTCATTCCCGCCGCCATGAACCCGCAACGCGCAGGAACGCCCCCCTCGCCCGCGGAGCACCGGATGGCCATGACGCGACTCGCCTTCGCCGCCGAGCCTCGCGCGGTGATCGATGATGTCGAGATCCGTCGCGGCGGCCCCAGCTTCACCGTGGACACTCTGGAAGCCCTGGTCCAGGCACACCCTGGCGAGCGACTGCGGCTGCTGATCGGCGGCGATCAGGCCCTGAACTTCGGCACGTGGCGGCGGCCCGAGCGGATCATCGAACTGGCCGAGCCGGTGGTGGTGCCGCGGCCCCCGCTGAATGCGGAGGCTCTGACCCGGGAACTTCACTCTCGGCTGGGCGCGGCGGCGTGTCCGTGGCCCTCGCGCATCCTGCCGATCGAGCCCCAACCACACGCAAGCACCAGCCTGCGCGAGGTCCTGGCGCGAGGGGAGCGACCCGACGCAGCGCACCTGGCCCCCGCCGTGACCGACTACGCGCTTCGCCACGGTCTCTACCGCGGCGGCTGACTCACCAGGGCTCCTCGAAGAGCAGGTGCACGCCGGGCGAGCGGCCGCGAATGGGCAGATCCGAGAGCTCCTCGGGCCGCTCGTCGAAGGCGACGCGATCGAGGGTGTAGAAGCTGCGGAAGATCCAGCGGCCCTCCCGAGCCAGCCGCTCCGCCGCGATCTGCTGCACCTCGACCACACTGCCCGCCGTGGCCCAGAGGGTCACGTAGGCGCCGCCGTGATCGGGGTGATGCGCGTCGCCGCACAGGGCGATGCCGTACCAGAGGGTGTTCCCGAGCGGGCGGCCCGCCTCGTCGGTGTTCGTCTCGGGATCGATGTCCAGCTCCAGCTCCCACCGCTCGCGCAACTGCAGGAGAACCTCGTCAAGGTCCGGGCTCTCCTCATCCTCGATCTGCAGCACCTCGCGCACCTGCGAGGGCGGCGTGCTTTCATCCAGGTCGTCGGGCCAGGTCTCCTCCACCTCGCGGAGCGAGTGCCGCCGCAGCATGCGCTCCACCTGCGTCTTCATCTCCTCGGGCACGTGGATGAGCAGGCCCTTCCAGCTGTCCAGGAAGATCTCCACGAAGGGCTCGTCGGCATTCGCGCCCACGCCGATGCTGGCGTCCTCCAGGATGACCGGCTCGAAGGCATCCCACGTGTCAAGGAAGTCGTCGAAGGCGATCGGCTGACGGGCCAGGT
The DNA here is from genome assembly GCA_044369805.1 of Phycisphaerales bacterium. Classification (GTDB taxonomy): domain Bacteria; phylum Planctomycetota; class Phycisphaerae; order Phycisphaerales; family SM1A02; genus SYAC01. The sequence continues at coordinate 1,684 of JBILWQ010000228.1, read as the reverse complement.
AGGTGTCCTGGCTTCGATAGGCATCGCGGCTGCCCACCTCCACGATCGGAGAGACCTCGTCCGGGAGCAGGCCGAAGGCTTCCCGCACCAGACCGACCATGCGATCGTGGCTGGCCACCACATGGAAGCTCCAGCCGTCGGGCTCGCCATCCTCCCCCTCGTGGAACTCGAGTGTGTAGCCCTGATTGGGCGCTGGAAGGTTCAGCGGCTCGATGCCCAGCGGCAGGGCGAAGGAACCGATGACCGCCCGCTTGAGATCCGTTCGAAGCTTGTAGTTGCGCATGGCTGGGGAACCCGTCGGGACGATGGTAGCCGCGAGGACCGCAAATCCCTAGAGGTTCCCCCGAGGGTTTCCAGGCGGTTCCCGGCCGGGGAACCCGAGTCAGTCCCCCAAATAGGCCTCTTGGACCCGGGGGTCCTGCAGCAGTTCCGACCCGGCGCCCGAGAGCGTGATGCGGCCAGTCTCCATCACGTAGGCCCGGTCGGAGAGGCGGAGGGCAGCGCGAGCGTTCTGCTCGACCAGGAGGATGGTCATCCCCTGGTCGCGGAGACGCCGGACAGCGTCGAAGATCCGGGCCACCAGGATGGGAGCGATGCCCATGCTTGGCTCGTCCATCATCAGCAGGCGGGGCTGGCTCATCATGGCGCGTCCGATGGCCAGCATCTGCTGCTCGCCACCCGAGAGCGTGCCGCCCTGCTGGCGAGCGCGGTCGCGGAGGATCGGGAAGAGCTCGTGCACATGGCCAAGGTCCCTCGCGATGGCGAACGCGTCGCCACGCCGATAGGCACCCATCTCGAGGTTCTCCAGCACCGTCAGCCGGGGAAAGATCCGCCGACCCTCGGGTACGTGCGCCAGTCCGACCGAGACCACATCATGCGCGGGCATGGCCAGCAGGTCCCGACCCGCGAACCGGAGCTGGCCCGCTCTCGCCGCCAGGATGCGCGAGATGCACCGCAGCGTGCTGCTCTTGCCCGCGCCATTCGCTCCGATGAGGCTGACGATCTCGCCTGCACGAACCTCCAGGGACACGTCATGGAGCACGTCCACCGGGCCGTAGCCCGCGCACAGCCCCTGGACCTGCAGCAGCGGCGCTGCGGTCACCCGAGTTCCTCCTTGCCCAGGTACGCCTCGATGCAGGCGGGATCGCTGCGGATCTGCTCGGGCGTGCCCTCGGCGATCCGCTTGCCGAAATTCAGCACGCAGATCCGGTCGCTCACACCCATGACCACCCGCATGTGATGCTCGATGAGTAGCACCGTGACGCCCCGCTCGCGGATCTGTCGGATGAGCCCTGTGAGCGCCACGGTCTCCGTGGGATTCATTCCTGCAGCCGGCTCGTCGAGCAGCAGCAGTCGAGGGGCGCTGGCCAGGGCCCTCGCGATCTCCAGTCTTCGCTGGAGTCCGTAGGGCAGGTTCCGGGCGGCCTCGAGGGCCCGGGCATCGAGGCCCACGAAGCGAAGCAGTTCAAGGGCCTCCCGGCGGCCTCGTTCCCGCTCCACGAAGAACGACGGAAGGCGAAGCAGGTTCTCCAGGAAGCCGGTCCGCAGGCGCGCGTGCATGCCCACGAGCACGTTCTCGAGAACGCTCAACTCGCCGAACAGTCGGATGTTCTGGAAGGTTCGGGCGATGCCGGCTCGCTGGATCACGTCAGGCGTCCGTCGCCGCCCCAGCCAGAGGACGAGC
>JBILWQ010000227.1:0-3819 GCA_044369805.1 Phycisphaerales bacterium | reverse complement strand
CGTCGCATCGAAGGTGACGGCCATGAGCTCCTTGGTGTGTCCCTGGCTGACGGAGAGTTGAGCACCACTGGCGGCATCCCAGACTCGGGCCGTCCCATCGGAGGAAGCCGTGGCCAGGCGTTGGCCATCTGGACTGAACGCCGCCTTCACCACGGGGCCTTCATGACCCTTCAACGTGAGCAGGCAAGCTCCATCCGCAGCGTTCCACACCCTGGCGGTTCCGTCCTGCGAAACCGTGGCCACGCGGCGGCCGTCGGTCTGAACGGCGAGCCCCAGCACCGCTCCAGCGTGTCCGCTCAGCACCAGAGGAGCAGCCTGCCCATTCACGTCCCAGATCCGGGCCGTCCGGTCCGCGGCGGCCGTGATCACGCGGCGATCTTCGGGAAGCCACTCTCCCGCCATCAGCGGCCCCTCGTGCCCCTTCAATTCCAGTTCGGTCGCCCCCGATTCGGCATTCAACACGCGGGCGATGCCATCATCGGACACGGTCAGCACCCTGCGTCCAGCCGCATCGAAGGTCACCCCGGTGACCGTGGTGCCCAGGCCCTTGCATTCCTGACGTGGCTCGCCGGTCCGACCATCCCAGAGTCGTGCCGTGCCGTCGGCGGAGCCGGTGGCCAGTCGGGTCCCATCGGGAGAGAACGCAAGCGTGAGCACGGCCTTGGTGTGGCCCTTGAGCGTCTCCAGCGGCGTGCCGCTGGCCGCGTCCCAGAGCATGGCGGTGTTGTCGTAGGACCCCGTGGCCACGCGCTTGCCGTCCGGGCTGGCGGCCACCGCGTAGACATCGGAGGCGTGCCCGCCGAGTTCGGCCAGGCTGCGGTCCCGCTGAGCATCCAGCCAGCTCCATTCCCATCCTCGCCGCGAGGGGGGGCAGGCTCCCAATCGCTCGCGCAGGCGGGCCCGCTGTTCCGTCGCAAGCCACGCGTGGCCCATCTGGATGTTGGCCAGATAGGCGTTCTCTTCCACACGGCGACGCGCGGTGTCGGCGGCCTTGCGTTCCTCGATCGCGCGGGCCTCGCTGGCCAGGGCCTCGTCCTTGGCGCGGGTGGCTTCCCGCCATTGCCAGGTGGCTGCCGCCAGTCCGGCCACCAGCGCGGTGAGCACGGCGGCCGAGGCGGCCACGAGGGCACGATTCCGTCCCACGTACTTGCGCAGGCGGTATCCGGCCGAGTCGGGGGCCGCGTCGAGCGCGCGGCCATCGAGATAGTTCCTGATGTCGTCCGCCAGGGCGCTGGCGGTGGGGTAGCGGTGGCGGGGTTCCCGCTGCATCGCCTTGAGCGGAATCCACTCCAGTTCCCGCCGCAGTTCGGCCACCAGCGTCTCGAAGGCCAGCTGCCGCGACTGCGCAATGCGGCCGGACTGCGCCGCGTCCGCCACGATGGTGCTCAGTCGCGTGCTCGCTGAGGGCGGGCGCTCGTCGCGGATGATGCGCTGGATCTCGCGGTAGCCCTTGCTCCTCAGTTCGGTCGAGTCGAATGGCAGAAGCCCGGTCAGAAGCTCGTACAGGATCACGCCCAGGCTGTAGACGTCGCTGCGCGTGTCGATCAGGTCGGCGTCCGATTCCGCCTGCTCGGGGCTCATGTATTCGGGCGTGCCCACCATGGCGCCCGCCTCGGAAGCCATGATCTCGTCGTCGCCGTGCTGCGTCAGCGCCTTGGCCACGCCGAAGTCGATCACCTTCGCGTGTGCCTCGTCGCCCTCGGTCTGCACCACCATCACGTTGCCCGGCTTCAGGTCGCGGTGGATGATGCCCTTGGAGTGGGCGTGCTGGATGGCGTCGCAGACCTGCAGGAACAGTCGCAGGCGATCGCGCGTGCCCAGGCGGTGCGCATCGCAGTAGTCCGTGATCGGCTGTCCCTTCACGAACTCCATGGCGAAGTAGGGCAGACCGCGCGGCGAGAGGCCGCCGTCGAGCACGCGCGCCACGTTGGGATGGTTCATCACCGCCAGCGTCTGCCGCTCCTGCTCGAAGCGCGTGACGACCGCCTTCGAGTCCATGCCCGGCTTGATGATCTTGAGCGCCACGCGAAGCAGGAAGGGCTGACGGCGTTCGGCCAGCCAGACCGATCCGAAGCCACCTTCGCCCAGCAGCGACACCAGCTTGTAGGGGCCGATCTCGTCGCCCGGTTTTTCCAGGTTCGGGTCCTGGATCAGTTCCGGCTGGGGCACCTGCGGGTCCCCGATGGCCATGGTCCGAAGCGGCTGGTTGGCGTCGTTGGAGATGGTGTCGGTCATGCGGTGCGTCCGTGCACGCGCATGCTAAAGCGAGCCCCGGCCGTTCGGCCGTGTTTGGGCCCTTCGCGGCAGGAAACCGCTTGACGGATGGGCCTCGGAGCGTACCCTAACGGACACCAAACATGAATCCCGAAGTGAAGATCATCCAGCAGCAGGTGGACGCGGTGCTCGCCTCGAGCCGCGCGGGCGTGGCGCCAGCGGTTTCCCCGGGAAATGCAGCCTCCATGCAGGTCGGGTGGCCCGCCCTCAACGGCATCGGTCTGCCGTGGCACGGCGTGCACGAGGCCTTTGGCACGCTTGATGCGGCGGCTCCGCGTCTTCCGGCCATGTCCATGGCCCTTCATCTGGCGTGGCGTGCGGTCATGCAGGCGCCTTGGCCATGCCGCGTGCTGTGGGTGGGTCGTCATGCGTGGCCGCACCCTCGCGCGCTGCTGGGTTCGTTGCGCGGCCTGCGCAGTGGCTGGCGGCAGAGGCTCGATGCGCGCCTGTGGCAGGCCAGCGTGTTCGTGGATGCGGGCGGGCAGGTCGATCGGCTGTGGGCCACCGAGATGTCGCTGCAGGCGCCCGGTGCCACGCTGGTGGTGGCCGACGGCACCGGCATGAACCTGACCGCCACTCGCAGGTTGCAACTGGCCGCCAACGCATGTCCGGTGCTGCTGCTTCGGCCAATCGATGAGGCGGATGCTCCTTCGGCCGCTCTCATCCGCTGGCGCGTGCAGGCCGGCACGCATCAGGACCGGCCCGCATGGGCGGCCCGCGCCTTCCGAGTGCGCTCGGGCATGCCTCCGGCATGGCTCGATGCCGTGGTGGCGTGGGATGCCTGGTGGGAGCGGGGCAGCGATGCCGTGGCATGGGAGGGCATCCTGCCGCGCGTGGAAACGATGGATCGCCCGCAACACCCCATGGAGTCCAGGCATGGAACGCACGCTGGCGATCCTGCTGCCGTGGTGGCCCGCCGACCGGGCGATTCGATCGCTCCGTCGGCAGGCGGCCTGGCCGCATGAGGGCAAGGGTTCACCGCTCCTGCTGATCGGCCGTGTGCGCGGCTCGCGCATGGTCATGGCCTGCTGCGAGCGGGCGTGGTCGTTGGGCGTTCGGCCAGGCGAGGGCCTGGCCATGTCGCGTGACCGCTGTTCGGGTCAGGCGATCGAGGTTCCCTTCGACGCGGTCGCGGATGCTCGCGCCCTGGCGGCCTTCGCCGGATGGTGCCTGCGCTACGGACCGGTGGCCGCGGTCGAGCGAACACCCGGTCCTGCGGCCGTGTGCGTGGACGTGAGCGGATGCGAAGGCGTGCACGGCGGATGGACTCGGCTGCTGCAGCGTGTGCAGCGCGACATGGATCGCCTGGGTCTGCACGCCTGCGCTGCCGTGGCGGGCGGCGCGGCGGCGGCGCTGGTGGCGGCGGCGCACCATCCGTGGCAGGTGATCCACGATCACGGCGCGTGGCTGGACCAGGCTCCGCTCGATTCGCTCCGGCTTCCGCCCCAGGTGCCGGCCACGCTGGCGCAGGTTGGGGTGCGCAGCATCGGGCAGATGAGGCGACTGGGCGCGCAGGCCCTGGCGGACCGCTTCGGCCAAGGGCCG